>NZ_JBJXBN010000007.1:0-198792 GCF_046116915.1 Collinsella sp. wc0583
TTGTCGCAGCCCCGACCCGCGGTCACGAGCGGGGGCTCCTGTCGTTTCCGTGCCCCTGGATTGGGTCATAGTGTCTGTAGGGGATGGGGCCGTCGCCGTTCTCGACATAGCGGGCTATGGCCTTGACAACGGAGTCGCTGATGTAGATGTGGCCGCCCTTCTCGTTGGGTCGATCGTTTCTGGTGGAGAATGCAGCCGAAACCTCGCCTTCCGCAAACGCGTCCACGGTGGAGCCGTTCTTGACGACGATGTCGTCCTGGTAGGTGAAGAGGGCGTTGGCGCCACCGTATCTGCCTTTACTTGCACGGACCGTCACGTTTGCATGATCGAGGGTGATGCCCTTGTGGGCATAGACGCCATATTCAACACCGTTTACGTTGAGGGAGGCATTTGTGGCTGCGAGGCTGCCCTTGGCCTCGACGGCAGCGTCTTTCTCGGAGCTTGCCTCGACCGTCCCGCCACCCTTGATGGTGAGGTTCTTGTCGGCTCCAATACCCTTGTCCTTGGTGGCCCTGGCGGTGACGGCTCCGCTGTCGTCAATCGTGATATTGCCGTTTGCCCTGATGCCATCCGATGCACCCGTGGCGTTGACGTTGCCCGAACCTTTGATAGCGAGATCACCTCCGGCATTGATGCCATCAAGCCCAGTGCTCGTGGCGTTGACGGATCCGGCTCCGTCGATGTTGATATTACCCGTGGAGAGGATAGCGTCCTCAGTAGATGTCACGCTGAGCGTGCCGCCCTCGTCGCCTTGGATATTGAGCTCGGCATTCTCGTTAGTGCCATGAGAAACGTTGATGCTTTCGATCCATTCGGCAGTGACGATGTTGGTTCCCGAGTAATTCACGTTGAGCTTGCCTGCGGCCTGGATCTCGCCGCCGTTATAGTTGTTGAGCTTCAAGTCGTCGGCGCCGTCCCACGACCAGGTACCGGCCTCGTCGCTCGCCGCGGTGTTGTACTTGTTGCCGCCGACCTTGACCCATTCCGCTGCGAGCGAGACGCTCGGCATGAGCAGCGAGCTCACCGTGAGCGCGCACACGGCGCCCGCGACGATGCGGCGCGTCACGCGGCGCCAGCTGCCGTGCGCGAGTCCTATGCGACGGCGAACGTCGGGTTCGGCAACATGGGTTCCGGCGGTAGTGTCATTGCGTTTGGGGGTCGTGAACAAGGCTGCCATGGTTGCTCCCGTTCTCATAGGGCCTATACGACTAGATTCAGCGTATCTGCTGGATGTTGCCGGCGGTAGTGCCGTTTGGAGGGCAAAATGGCCAAAATGGGGGAGAAATAGGCCGCACGCCGGCGCAGGGACCGGCGCTAAAAGAAAAGCGCGGGGCCGCATGGCGACTCCGCGCTTTGGTGTTCTGCTTTGGCAGCTTTGCCGCTACGCTACAAAGAAGTAGACGAGGAAGGCGAGGGCTGCGATCCACATGAGCGGCTTGATCTTGGAGGCCTCGCCCTTAAAGAGTGCGACGATCACGTAGGCGATAAAGCCCAGACCAATGCCGGCAGAGATGGAGTAGGTGAAGGGCACGCCGGCGACAATCATGAACGCCGGGAAACCCTGCGACACGTCGGACCAGTCGATCTCGGAGGCCTCGCTCATCATGAGGTAGCCGACGTAGACCAGAGCACCGCAGGTGGCGGCGCTGGAAACGATGGTGACGATGGGGGAGAAGAACGCGGCGAGAATGAACAACACGCCGGTGGTGACGGAGGTGAGGCCCGTGCGGCCACCGTCGGCAGCGCCAGAGGTGGACTCGACGAAGGTGGTGATGGAGGAGACGCCCATGAAACCGCCCACAGCAGCGGCGGCGGAGTCGACGATCAGGATCTCCTTGATATTCTCGACGTTGCCGTCGTCGGTGAGGAACTCGCCCTGCTTGGCCACGGCCATCGCGGTGCCCATGGTGTCGAAGAAGTCGCTCATGAGCAGCGAGAACGAGATGACGAGGAGCGCGGGGTCGGTAAGGACCTTGACGATGGCAGGCACGCCGCCGGCGTCGGCGATGGGGCCACCGATGCTCGAGAAGTCGAGCGGGGCGATGATACCGGTCGGAGCCTGGGTCACACCTAGGGGGATACCGGCGATGACGGCGACGACGATGCCGATGAGCAGCGAGCCGGGGACGTTGCGGCAGGCGAGGGCGACTGTCACCAGGATGGAGATGATGCCGACGATGAAGGTGGGGGAGGTGATGTCGCCCAGACCGACGAGTGTACCGGCGCCAGCGGTGATAATGCCGGCATCGCACAGGCCAATCATGGCGATGAACAGGCCCAGACCCACCGAGATGGCGTGACGCAGGACAACCGGGATGGCGTCCATGATGGCCTCGCGCAGGCCACAAAGCACGAGCAGCAAGATGACGACGCCCTCAAGGAAGATGACGCTCATGGCCACGTGCCAGTCACCGCCGCAGACGGTGGTGGTGATTCCAGCGATCATCGCGTTGACGCCTAAGCCCGACGCGCAGGCGAGCGGGCGGTTGGCGAAGATGCCCATGCAGATGGTCATGATGCCGGCGCCCAGGCAGGTGGCGCAGGCGAGCGCCCCCGCATCGATGCCGGCGCCCGAGAGCACCGCGGGGTTGACGGCAATGATGTAGGCCATTGCCAGGAACGTTGTCAGTCCAGCGCGAAGTTCGGTCCCGATTGTGGACTTACGCTCGCTGACGTGAAATAGTTCGTCCATGCATACCCTTTCCTTGTTCGGCCCCGAGTTTAGGCCAATTGACACGAACTCACTTACTATATCGCCTTTACAACCTTGCTGTTCCTCACATGTTGATGTTCGGCGCTTTGTAGCGGACGGGCGGTATTTTCCGTATGAAAATGTGTGGGTACCGTATACTTAAGCGGTTACAACGACCCCTATGGAGGAACGTATGATTAAAGAGCTTTGCCACGACGAGGCTATCCTGTCCCAGCGTTGCGAGGTTGCGACCGTCGAGGACGAGTCGGTCGCACAGGACCTGATCGATACCATCAAGTCGCTCGACGATGCCGGCTGCCTTGCCGCTAACCAGATTGGCGTTACCAAGAAGGTTTGCGTCTATCTGGACGACGCCGGCGAGCCCCACGTGCTCTACAACCCCCGTTTGGTGTTTGGCCTGGGCGCCAGCAAGATGGAGGAGAGCTGCCTGACGCACGAGGAGGTCACCAAGTCCACGCGCTATATCAAGTGCAAGGTTGCCTTTGACCAGATTGTCGACGGCAAGATGAAGGAGTGCCGCCGTGACTACGCGGGCTTTGAGGCACAGATGATCCAGCATATGATCGACCACTGCCAAGGTAAACTTGTCTAGGGTGACTACAGCACCGCACTTCGTCTCTTTTGGCCCGGGCATGACATTGTTGTCATGTCCGGGCTTTTGTGTTTAGCGCCTTTTTGTTTGGAGACAATGAACTTAGCAAGAACGTAAAGCTAGGAGGCGCCATGTGTACGAGTATCCGATTTACCGATAATTCTGGTCACATGTATCTGGGCCGCAACCTCGACTGGAGCTTTGACTACGGCCAACAGGTTCGCGTGATGCCGCGCGGGTTTCACATCCCGTATTCGTTTATCGACGACGCGACGGCGGTACACGCGGTGATCGGTATGTGCATCGATTACAAGAACTACCCTATGTTCTTCGATTGCGGCAACGATGCGGGCCTCGCCGTGGCGGGTCTCAATTTCCCGGGTTATGCCGAGTATGCCGAGGGGCCGGTTGATGGAAAGACCAATATCGCGGCCTATGAGTTTCCCCTGTGGGTGGCAGCGACGTTCTCGACGGTCGATGAGGTCGAGGCCGCGCTGCGCGACACGGTGATTGTCGCCAAATCTGCCGGAGAGGGGCTGGGCGTGTCGCTGCTCCATTGGATTATCGGCGACAGCCAGCGCAGCATCGTGGTCGAGATGATGGCTGACGGCCTGCATGTATACGACGATCCGGTCGACACCCTTGCCAACCAGCCGACCTTCCCGTGGCACATGGAAAACCTGCGCACCTATATCACTGCCACAAGCGATTTTCCGCAGACGGCGACATGGCGTGGCGCCGAGCTCAAGCCCTATGGCGCGGGTGCCGGCATGCGCGGTATTCCGGGTGACTGCTATTCACCGAGCCGTTTTGTAAAGGCGGCGTACCTCAATGCCAATTACCCGCAAAAGGAGAGCGAGACCGAAAACGTCGTCCGTATGTTCCGCTCGCTCGAAGGCGTGGTAATGATTGAGGGGGCGTCCAGGATGGGCGATGGCAAGTTCGAGAAGACTATCTACACCGGATGCTTTAGCGCGCGCACGGGCAATTATTACTACGCGATGTATGAGGATCCGTCGATTCGCTACGTGAGCCTGACAGATGCCGAGGGCGCGAGTCCTGATAGGCTCGTGGTTCCCGAGCCGCGTCGTTCGTAGCCGATAGCTTTACTGCAATGCAAAGCGGCCCTGCATCTCTCGCGAGGTGCAGGGCCGCTGTCGTTGATTTGTGACGTCGCTAGAAGTTGACGTCGTTGAGTTGTTCGCTCTCGAGGCCGTCGAGCTGTTGCTGTTCGGGCGTATCGGCGACGCTCTCGAGCAGCTCGGTGGGATCGACGTTCATGTCCCTACCGGCCTCGTTGCCGTTGACCAAGTCGTCCGAGAAGATATCGACTTCCATTTCCTCGGCTTCCTCGATCTGAACTTCGAGCGGCACTTGGGTGCGTACGAGTTTGACTGCCGGACGCATGCGGGCAAAGAGGGGCACGTACTCGATGATGATGGCCGAGTTCTCTAGACCGTACCAGCGTGCCGGGCTTCCGCAGGCGCGGCGGACGGCGTACTTGATGGCCATCACGCGGTGGTCGTTGCGGTTGATGTCCGTTTCGGGGGCGAGCATCTTGCGCAGCATGCAAAAACGGAAGTCGCCCACGTTGCCGCGTGTCTCGTAGATGGAGTAGGTGTGATGCTGCGGCGGCAGCTCACCCGATGCCATCAGGTCGCCAACGATCTGGCGCAGGTAGGCATTGATGCGCTGGTTGACCTTAAAGCCCAGGTCCAGGCGCACGCGGAACAGGAAGTCCGTGCCAAAGGTCTCGACGGAATACTCGTGCGTATAGGGCTCATCGGTAACGTACACGTTGATGAACCAGTATGCCTTGGCGCGCTTGGGATGCTTATCCAAGATGGAATAGAGCACATCGCGGTCGAGCGTGAGCGGGTCGGGGCTGTTGGTGAGGAACACCAGGTTGTCGGCAAGCACGGGATAGGTCTCGTCGTTGCGCAGGCGGTCGAGCTGGTCAATGTACTTGGAGACGGGCAGCAGGATGGTCTGCGTGCGCTCGATGGCGGTGCCGCGGCGCCACACGTACATAAGGCCAAACAGCAGCGCGGCCAAGAAGATCATGACATAGCCGCCGTCAAAGAACATGGTGAGGCACGAGGCAAAGAAGCACAGCTCAATGGCGCCAAAGAGCAGTGCGAAGACGCAGGCACCCAGTTTGTGCTTGAGGATGCCGGCGATGTAGCTCGTCAAAAGCGTCGTGGTCATGAGCATGGTCACGGTGATGGCGAGGCCGTAGGCGCTCTCCATGCGCTCGGAGTTCTGGAACAGCAGCACGATGAAGATACAGCCGACCCACATGATGTTGTTGACGAGCGGAATATAGAGCTGGCCCTTGGTGTCGCTGGGGTAGTGGATGCGCAGGTGCGGCATGAGATTGAGACGGGTTGCCTCGGATACCAGCGAGAACGAGCCGGTGATGAGCGCCTGCGAGGCGATGATGGCCGCTACGGCCGAAAGCACGATGGCAAAGGGGCGCAGGGGCTCGGGAAGCATCATGTAGAACGGGTTGACGATATCCATCGCGAGCATCTGGGGGTTGGAGTTATTGGCGAGCAGCCAAGCTCCCTGACCCAGATAGTTGAGGATAAGGGCCGCCTTAACAAACGGCCAGGATGCATAGATGTTTGCCTTGCCCACGTGGCCCATGTCCGAGTAGAGCGCCTCGGCGCCGGTCGTCGACAGAAAGACGAAGCCGAGCACCATGATGCCCGAGTGGTTGATGGGCGAGAATAGGAACATGATGCCGCGAATGGGGTTGAGCGCGCGCAGGATGGACAGGTTGCCGAGCATGTTGAACAGGCCGGCGCCAGCCAGGAATAGGAACCATAGCGTCATAAGCGGGCCGAACAACTTGCCGATCGACGAGGTGCCGGCGCGCTGCATGGCAAACAGGCCGCAGATAATGATGATGGTGATGATGATGACGTTGGTCTGGCCGTCACCCAAAAGCGCATGGCCCCACTCGATAGTGCGCAAGCCCTCGATGGCCGTGGTAACCGTGACCGCAGGGGTGAGGATGCCGTCGGCGAGCAGCGCCGCGCCGCCGATCATGGCGGGGAGAATCAGCCACGGTGCCACCTTGCGCACCAGGCTAAACAGGGCAAAGATGCCGCCTTCGTTGTGGTTGTCGGCCTTCATGGCGATAACCACGTACTTGACCGTGGTCACGAGCGTCATGGTCCAGATGACGAGCGAAAGCGCGCCCAAGATCATGTCCTCGCTGACGGTGCCGATGCCGCCGTTGTTGGCGACGATTGATTTCATGGTGTACATGGGGCTCGTGCCGATGTCGCCATAGACGACGCCGAGCGTTACGAGCAACATGCCAGCGGAGAGGGGAATGGCTCCGTGCCCGCCTTGACCACGCTGGTCTTGGGGGCTTGCCTCCAGTTCGTTTTGTGCCACGTGGACTCCCTTGGACATCCGGTTATCTATCTAGGACAGATAACCTTTATGCCGTCTTTATACATACAAGAGCAGTTTGGCACATTGGTTAGCTTTAGACAATAATCCCCAGATGGGGATTATTCATATACGCAGGCAGCATTTCAAAGCGGGGGCTATTAAGCACGTGCTGCTTGAGCGATACCGGCTTTGGCGTTTGCGCGTTTGCCGGCGAGTTCGCAAAAGATCGCGCCGCCGATGATAAGCGCGGCGCCCATCAGACGGACCGGTGTTATGGCTTCGCCCAAAAGGACGGCCGAGAACACGACCGCCGAAAGCGGCTCGAGGTAGCCGACGACCGCGACGGTCTGGACGGGCAGCTTGGCGACAGCGCTAAAGTAGAGCAGGCAACCGATGCCGGTGTTGACGACGCCGAGCATGACGACGGCGCGCCAATCAATATTGGCGGCGACGCCGGCGGACAGGAATGAGGGGGCGCCCTGCGTGATGAGCGTGAGGACCAGCGCGGTCACAAAGGCTGCGCTCACCTGGAGCGCGGAGTTCTCAAGGCCTTCGATGTGTGGCGCACCCTTGCTGGCGATGACCATCAGCGCATAGCAAAATGCCGAGGCGATTCCGCAGGCGATACCAGCAATGGGCATATTGCCGCCTAGACCTTGCGCTGCAATGAGAAAAGCACCGCAAGCGACGGCGATAAAGCCGGCGATTTTGCCGCCGGTCAGCTTTTCGCCAAAGATGAGCGGGGAGAGCGCCATGACAATGATGGGGCCGCAGTAGTACAGCAGCGAGGATACGCCGACGCCGATCGTCTGGTAGGCGCGGAACAGAAAAATCCAGCTGGCGCCCAGCGCGGCTCCCGAGAGGAGGAGGGCTACGGCTTCGCGGGGGCGAGATGGCGCCTGCAGCTTATGGCGTTGGGTGATGACGAGGATGGTGACAAGCGAGAGTGCGCCCAAAAACGTGCGTAGTAGCACGATATCGGAGCTCGGCAGCGCGATGGCAGCGGCGATGATGCCGTTGGAGCCAAACAATAGCAATGCTGCTAAGTACGTAAGCAGTCCGTTGTTCATGCGCTGACATCCCCTCTATATCCGTGCATGTTCACTATGGGTGAACTGGCTATAGAAGAAAAGCGAATATAATGCATAGATAACATGACAAAAGCTCATGCATGGGTGGAGGGGTGCCGTGGAAACGAATGTTCAAAAGATGCAGGTGCTGCTGGAGACCGTGCGCGCCGGAAGCTTTACGCGCGCCGCCGAGCGGCTGAGCTATTCGCAGTCGGGCGTGAGCCGTATGGTGGCCGATCTTGAGGCCGACTGGGGCTTTAAAGTTCTCGATAGAAGCCGCGAGGGCGTAGTACTTTCTGCCGACGGGCGGCAAGTTATGCCGGCGGTCGAGGCGCTCTGTGAGGAATTCACTCGCTTGCAGCGACGGGTGGATGAGATGCGTGGGCTCATGCGCGGCAAAATCTGCATCGGTACGTTTTCGAGTGTGGCGACCCACGTGCTGCCGCCGGTGATTGCGCACTTTCGCGCCGATCACCCGGACGTCGATTACGAGTTGCTGATGGGTGATTACTCCGAGATTGAGCAATGGGTGGCGGAAGGCCGCTGCGACCTGGGCTTTATTCCGCGCGAACCACGCGGCGCCGGCATAGCGTCGCGGCCGTTGGTGCAAGACGAGCTGATGGCCGTGGTGCCAGCGGACTCCTCGCTTGCCACCGCGGAGGTCGTTTCCCTTGCCGATTTGGCCAACGAGCAGTTTATTCTGCTGGAACGCGGCACCGATGACGAGATTACGCCGCTGTTTCGTCGCGCGGGCCTGACGGTGCGTTCTAAGCTGTCGACCTGGGATGACTATGCGATTATGGCTATGGTCGAGGACGGCCTGGGCGTGAGCATTCTTCCGGCGCTCATCTTGCGCCGCTGCCAGTTCGATGTTGCCGTGCGCCCACTCGAGGGACATCCTCATCGGCAGATCAATGCGATATATCGCACGGCTGACGTTTCGCTTGCGGCGGCTCGTCTCCTTGAATATCTCTAAAGGCGCGTACCTGTTGTCCACTTTGGGACAATCCTCGGGGTTCGGTACATTTTCTTATGAAATTGAACTTTGGAATGAGGTGCCGCGTTATACTGCTGCCTAAATTGAACTCTGGTTCAATTCGTGTTCTATAAATTGAACTTTGCCAGCAAGGAGGTTCTAGTGGCCCAAGAGACGTTTAGCGATCGCCTGCGACAGACTATGTCCGATCGCGACGTTCGCCAGTCGGACGTAATCCGCGCATCGGAGATGCTCGGCAAAAAACTCGGCAAGAGTCAGATGAGCCAATATGTGAGCGGCAAGACGATTCCGCGGCGCGATGTGGCAGAGCTGCTCGCCCGCATTTTGGAGGTCGATGTTACCTGGCTGCTTGCCGGTGACGCCGATCAAGGCGAGGCATCATCGCCCCGTAACGTTTCCAAGCCCGAACCCCATCCCTCAGCTCAAATTCCAAGGAGCACCACCATGCGTACTTTTTCTAAATCCACCAAGCTCGATAATGTCCTGTATGACGTGCGCGGTCCCGTCGTCGACGAGGCTGCCCGCATGGAGGACGAGGGCGAGCGCATCCTCAAGCTCAATATCGGCAACCCGGCGCCCTTCGGTTTCCGCACGCCCGACGAGGTCATCAAGGACATGCGCCAGCAGCTGCCCGACTGCGAAGGCTATTCCAACTCGCGTGGCCTGTTCTCCGCGCGCAAGGCAATCATGCAGTACTCGCAGATCAAAGGCCTGCCCAACGTTCAGATGGAGCACATCTACACGGGCAACGGCGTGTCCGAGCTCATTCAACTTTCGATGAACGCGCTGCTCGACAACGGCGATGAGATCCTGATCCCCAGCCCCGACTACCCGCTCTGGACGGCGTGCGCGACCCTTGCCGGCGGCCATCCTGTGCACTACCTGTGCGACGAGCAGGCCGATTGGTATCCCGATCTGCAGGATATGGAGTCCAAGATCACGAGCGCGACCAAGGCCCTCGTCATCATCAACCCCAACAACCCCACGGGCTCCGTTTACCCGCGTGAGGTGCTCGAGGGCATCGTTGAGGTTGCGCGCAGGCACCAGCTCATGATTTTTGCAGACGAGATCTACGACCGCCTGTGCATGGACGGCTATGAGCACGTCTCGATTGCCTCGCTCGCTCCCGATCTGCCCTGTGTCACCTTTAGCGGCCTTTCCAAGTCGCACATGATCGCGGGCTATCGCATTGGCTGGATGGTGCTTTCGGGCAACCAGCGCTGCATGAGCGACTTCATCATGGGCATCAACATGCTCTCCAACATGCGCCTGTGCTCCAACGTGCCGGCCCAGTCAATCGTCCAGACGGCGCTCGGCGGCCATCAGTCGGTCAACGACTATATCCGTCCCGGCGGTCGTGTCTACGAGCAGCGCAACTTTGTGTATGAGGCGCTCAACAAGATCGACGGCATCTCGGTGGTCAAGCCGCGCGCGGCGTTCTACATCTTCCCCAAGATGGATGTTAAGAAGTTCAACATCACCGATGACGAGCAGTTCGCTCTCGACCTGCTGCACGAGAAGAAGATCCTGATCACGCGCGGCGGCGGCTTTAACTGGGCCGAGCCTGATCACTTCCGCATCGTGTACCTGCCGCGCATGGAAGTGCTTAAAGAGTCGCTCGAAGACCTCGCCGACTTCTTCGATCATTACCGCCAGAGCTAGTGGGATAGAAGCTCCGCACTATGAAAAGCTCCCTGCAGTTGTTTTGCTGCAGGGAGCTTTCTTGAATCGGCGGAACTATATAACAATTCCGTTGCAGTGGTCGATTTCGTGTTGGATGATCTCGGCGGTGTAGCCCGAGAAGTTTTTGATGCGGTGGATAAAGTTCTCGTCCAAATACTCAACCTTAATGCGGCGATAGCGGGTACAGGGACGCTCGCCGATTAGCGAGAGGCATCCTTCGCTTGTCTGATAGGCATTGACCTGCTCAAGAATTTGAGGGTTGTACATCAGGAGCGTCTTGTTGCCGTCTTTTACGCAGATGATGCGTTTGCGCACGCCGATCATGTTGGCGGCGAGACCGACACACTCGTGCTCGTGTTCGTGAAGCGTGTCCAAAAGGTCCTGTCCGGTAGCGGCGTCTTCGGGGTCGGCATCCTCGGAGGGCAGGCGTAAAAAGAACTCGGACTTCATGATGGGTTTGATCATGGCGGGCTCCTCATGTCTTATGCTTTCGTGGACTTTTAATAATAGCGCGGAAGGAAAGCTGCGCGTCCGCGTTACAATCTTTCGACGTTGGACCATGTTGCCAGATTCGTCGTGTACGGCGTCTGGTGTAAGTCTAGGGCTCATTTTCGCCCTGGACTGTTCCTCTGGGGCGATGCGATTGTCGTTCTAAGAGGAAGGAATTTCATGGGGACCAAATCCCAAAAGCAAACTCAATCACCGTCGACAGCCTCGGCGATTCTCGTCGTAATGTATGTTGCAGCCTTTGTTGCCGCGTTTAACGAGAACATCATTAACGTGGCGCTGCACGACATTATGGCGGCCTTTTCGGTGAGTGCCACCACGGCGCAGTGGCTCGTTTCGGGCTACATGATCGTGACGTCGATCTTTACGGCTATCATGGCCTTCCTGTCCGGTCGTTTCTCGACGCGCAAGCTGCTGTTTTTCGCATGCGGATGCATGGTCGCCGGCGAAGTCCTGTGCCTGGTCGCTCCGTCGTTTAGCGTTTTGCTGCCAAGCCGTATTTTGCAGGCTGCGGGATCGGGCATCTTGTTTCCGCTCATGATGAATGTGGTGCTGTCTTGTGCCCCGCGCGAGAAGCTCGGTCTGTATCTGAGCCTGGGCGGTGCCTGCATTACGCTGGGGCCGGCGTTTGGACCCGTGATCAGCGGTCTAATGTGCACGTTGTTTGGCTGGAGGGCGGTGTTCGTAGTGCCGCTGGTGGGCGGCATTGTGGTCGCTGCGGCGGGCGTAAAGCATGTTCAGAATGTCGGAGAGCGCTCGAACACCACGCTTGATATTCTGTCGGTTGTTTTGCTCGCTGCCGGTATAACAGCATTTGTGTATTCCGTAGGCGAGTTCTCGACCAATCTGGTTGGCGGTACCGTGACGCTCTTAGCCGCCATTGTGCTGCTCGGCCTGTTTGCGGCCCGTCAGCTCAAGCTTGAGCATCCGGTGCTTAACGTGCGTCCCATGGCGAGTGTTCGTTTTTGGCCTGCGTGCTTGCTTGTGGTGGTATCGATGATGACGACGTTCTCGATGAGCGTTTTGTTGCCGCTCTATTTTGAGGGCGCATACGGCATGACCGCACTTGTTGCGGGCTTGCTCATTTTGCCAGCAATTGCCTGCAACGCCGTGACCTCGATTGTGGGCGGACGCGTGATGGACGCCCGTGGCGCATGGCCGCTGCTGCCGGTCGGCTTTGCCCTGATTGCCGTGGGGCAGACTGCCATCTCGGTGACGGCGGTAAGCATGAACATCGGCGTCGTCGTGGCGCTGACCGTTGTGGTGTATGCCGGAGTCGGTTTGGTGCTGAGCCCCTCGCAAACGGCCGGCTTGGAGACGCTGCCTGGCGCTGAGCATCCTCACGGAACGGCATTGCTCAACACGTGGAACATGATTGCCGCATCGTTTGGCCCGTCGCTGTTTATCGGCCTGCTCTCGAGTTCTGCGGCGACTGCCGGCGCCGCTGGCGTTGCGACCGACGTTGCCCAGGCGATTGGATTTGCGGCGGCCGTGCGTGTGGCGGCTGTAATTGCCGTGGTCGGGTTCGTGGCGTCGCTGGTGTACGCTCGTCGCGAGTCGCACATGTCGCATTAATGTGTGCACATAGATTCTGCAGCTAGATTAGCGGGCGACACCATAAACTAATGGACGTTTTGCCGAGAGGCATGAATGTTTAAAGCGCAAAGAGTGCGCGACGGGCCCCGCGAATGGGGCGATGATGCCCGAGAGGGCCAAGAAGGAGTCTCATGTCTGAGAACGAAGAGATCATGAACGAGACCGAGAACGAGACCATGGCTGCCGAGGTTGAGGCAGTCGAGACCGTGGAGACCGAAGCTGCCGAGGTTGAGGCTGCTGACGAGGTTTCCGCCGAGGAGGAGGCCGAGGTTGTCGAGGCCGCCGTTGATTACGATGACGAAGAGCTGATGGACAAGATGCAGAAGGCCGCCCGCCTGCTGCGTAGCCGTCGCTTTGCTATTTCCAAGGAGGAGGAGGCCAAGGCCGAGCGCATGGCGAACATCGAGCGCGCCATCAAGCTCCTTGACCTCAAGCCCAAGATGGAGCAGAAGGAAATGTCCGACCTGCTGGGCATGCGCCTCCGTGAGCTCGATGGCCTGATGGCCGAGGCCGAGGCTGCCGACCTGGTCGGCCGCATCGACGACGCTGAGGGCGATATGCGCAAGATCGTCGTCTTCGCTGCCGAGGATGCCGCTGAGGGCCTGGTCGAGCTTGCCAACAAGAAGGAGAAGCTCCTGCCCGAGCTTTCTTACGAGGAGGCCACCGAGCTGATGGCTGCTCTCGATAAGGTTATCGCTCCGCTCGTCGCCATGGGCCTGGACGAGGACCGCGGTCCTCGCGGCGGCCGTGACGATCGCGGTGGCCGTGGCGGCGACCGTGGCGGTCGCGGCGGCTTTGGCGATCGCGGTGGCCGTGGCGGCGACCGTGGCGGTCGCGGTGGCGATCGCGGTGGCCGTGGCGGCTTTGGTGACCGTGGCGGCGACCGTGGCGGTCGCGGCGGCTTTGGCGGCAACCGTGGCGGCTATGGCGACCGCGGTGGCAACCGTGGCGGTTTTGGCGGCAACCGTGGTAACGACCGCGGCGGTCGCGGCGGCGACCGTGGCGGCCGCAACGGTGGCGGCTTCCGCGGCAATCGTTTTTAGTTGGGTTACGCGGTTTTACCAAACCGCGTAACTAGTTGACGCTGCGCGCCCACCAGAGCGACAACTTGTCATTCAAAGAGGACGGCATGACCAGAAGGTCTATGCCGTCCTCTTTTCATGCCAATTTGTTCGCTCTGGCGGGCGCTCGCTGGCGTTGCCAAAACATCGGCGTTCCCATAGTCCAAACCTGCCAAAAAGGGACAGGTTTATTTTGGTCGGTTTTATCTGGGTAAACGTGGTTGTCTATCGCAATGTAGTCGTTGGGGACGTTCTTATTTGACTAGTCGTTTAAGAACGTCCCCAACGACTACATAGCATGAGAGTGGATAATCTCCCGGTTTGAGCCTGCATTCAAGCTCAAAGTGGGAGATTATCCACTCTCATTTGTTGTTTGTCCGAAAATCCACGCTCGTTTCTGCTTCGCCTACATTTGGAGGAAGAGCTCGTGGAGGCGGGTGTCTTTATCGAGTTCGGGGTGGAAGGTGACGCCGAGCTGGTTGCCCTGACGGGCGGCGACGATGCGCCCGTCGACTTTCGCTAAGGCCTTGGCGTCGCCGTGCACCTCGACGATGCGGGGCGCACGGATAAATGTTAATGGCACTTCACCGTCGATGCCGTCTACCTGCCCCTTGGTGTGAAAGCTGCCGAGCTGTCTGCCATAGGCATTACGCTCAACGAGTACATCCATGGTTGCCAGGCGCGGCGTCCCCTTATCGTCGTGGGCGGCAAGGTCGCGCGCCAGCAGAATCAAGCCGGCGCAAGTTCCCAATACAGGCATGCCTTCAACAATGCGGGTGCGAAGCCCCTCGAGCATACCGAGCTCGGCAAGTAGCTTGCCCTGAACGGTGGACTCGCCGCCGGGGAGGACCAGGCGGTCAAAGTTCTGCTGCAAATCGGCCGCCTGCCTCAGCTCAATACAGTGTACGCCCAGCTGGGATAGTCTTGCCTCGTGCTCGGCAAAAGCGCCTTGGACCGCCAGCACGGCGACCGTCTGGTCTACATAATCGCTCATATGCGACCCTTTCTGCCGGACTAGCGCCCGCGCTCCTCCATGATAATCTCGATCTCGTCGGCGTTGATGCCCACCATGGCCTCGCCCAGGTCCTCCGAAAGCTCGGCAATGAGCTTGGCGTCGGTGAAGTTTGCCACAGCCTTAACGATGGCGGCGGCGCGCTTGGCGGGGTCGCCACTCTTAAAGATGCCCGAGCCGACAAAGACGCCCTCGGCGCCCAGCTGCATCATCAGCGCGGCGTCGGCGGGGGTCGCTACGCCGCCGGCGGCAAAGTTCACGACGGGAAGCTTGCCCGTGGCATGGACCTCGCGGACCAGCTCGACCGGAACCTGCAGTTGCTTGGCTGCCTCAAAGAGCTCGTCGTCGCGCAGGGCAACAACGTCACGGATCTGCTTTTGGATCTTGCGCATGTGGCGCACGGCCTGGACCACGTCGCCCGTGCCCGGCTCACCCTTGGTGCGGATCATCGTGGCGCCCTCGGCAACACGGCGCAGCGCCTCGCCCAGATCACGGGCGCCGCAGACAAACGGGACGTCAAACTGGGTCTTGTCGATGTGGTAGACATCGTCGGCGGGGGAGAGAACCTCGGACTCATCGATGTAGTCGATCTCGATGGCCTGAAGGACCTGCGCCTCGACAATGTGGCCGATGCGGCACTTGGCCATAACGGGGATGGAAACGGCCTCTTGAATGCCCTTGATCATCTTGGGGTCGCTCATGCGCGAGACGCCGCCTGCGGCACGGATGTCGGCCGGGATGCGCTCGAGTGCCATGACGGCGCAGGCGCCCGCTTCCTCGGCGATGCGTGCCTGCTCGGGCGTGGTGACGTCCATGATGACGCCGCCCTTGAGCATCTGCGCGAGCTCGCGATTGAGTTTGACGCGATCGGCCTTGCTGGTCTGTTCTACCATGGTTGCTCCCTTGGTTGGCATGTGCATTGCTTGACGGAACATCCTATCGGGGAGCTGGGTATGGCGAAATACTCAGTTTTCGAGATAATTACAAGGTCAGACTAATACCAGATTGAACAGCGCGATAAGGTCAGGTGGCAAACACATGCTTGACTACAATTTGGAAAAACGCGGCGAAGCATCGCTCTATGAGTATGTTTACCAGCAAATTCGAGATGATATCGTAGCTGGACGCATTGCGGCGGGGGAACATCTTCCGTCTAAGCGCGCCTTTGCCAGTCATCTGGGAATCAGTGTCATTACCATCGAGAATGCATATAACCAGTTACTTGCCGAGGGCTATATTTGCTCAATGCCGCGTCGGGGCTACTACGCTTGCGAGCTTCCGGATGCACCGGTTTTGCCTTCGGCTGCGGAGGGCATCGACCGAGATGCCGTCTCCGTGGGCCCCAGCGCACATGATATCAACGGACAGGTCGAGCGATTTGATGTGCTTTCTCCTTCCGCTTTGGAAGCGGCGCGGCTTTGGCAAAGCGCGCTGCGGGCGACGCTGGCATCCGAAGACGAACGCGAAATCTTTTCGACTGCGCCGGCACAGGGCACCGCTCGGCTACGACGCGCAATTGCTCACCACCTGCGCGGGACAAGGGGTATGAATGTCGACCCCGACAACATCGTTATCGGTGCGGGCGCCCAGCTGCTCGATACCATGTTGGTTCAGTTGCTTGGAGCCGACAAGGTGTATGCCGTTGAGGATCCGGGCTATTTGCGCCTGACGCGCATCTATCAGGCCATGGGCTGCAAAGTTCGACATATCCCGTTGGATGATGAGGGCGTGGACTTGAGCACTCTGCAGAAAAGCGGGACTGATGTCCTTCACCTGATGCCGTCCCATCAGTATCCGACCGGCCTGGTGACGAGCATTGCGCGTCGCTATGCCCTGCTGGGCTGGGCCGCCGAGCGACCAGGTCGGTATCTCATCGAAGATGACTTTGATTGTGAGTTTCGCCTTGCCGGCAAACCGATTCCCGCGCTCGCGTCGATCGATGCCGCCCAGTCGGTTATCTACACCGACACGTTTTCGAAGAGCCTGTCATCGGCGTTGCGTCTAGCGTACATGGTGCTGCCCGACGAGCTAATGGAGCGGTTTAGGCGCAACCTTGGTTTTTACGCCTCGTCGGTGAGTTCTGTTGACCAGGTCGCTTTGGCTCGTTTGCTGGAATCGGGTGATTACGAGCGACATGTGAACCGCGTGCGCGTTCGTGCTCGCGAGGCGCGTGATGGCCTAGCGGCGCTTGTACGGAAGGCGTTTCCGGCAGGGGAGGTCTCGATCGAGCATGCAGACGCAGGCCTTTACTGCACTGTGGTTGCGGAGCGCGGAACGGGTGGAAGCTCTTTTGTGCGGGCCCTCACGCGCTCGGGTATTCCGTTTATCGATATCAGTGACTGTTATTGGTGTGCCGATGGTGCATTTGTCCCTGAAAACTCGACTCAAATTCTTGTCCAGTATGACAATCTGGGTCCGGAAGTGCTTAATACCTTGGAATTGCAGCCAATGGGGGCACTCTGCAACCTAAGTGAGTAGACTTTTGGAACTTTGGCGACCAGGCAGTTTTGTAACAAGTCATTTACCTGCGACTTTATAAAGCAATATGGATGGTCTGCGCGGCAAGTTCGAAAAAGTCTACTCACTTGCCGCGCAAAGCTTCTGCATGAGAAAAAAATGGGGTTTTCAACAGTGCTTCGTCCAGCTTTCGGCAAGCTTTTGGTCAGTTGGGGAGGGCTGTTGAAAACTTAGCAGTCCGTTCGGTGCCATTTTTGGTGCGTTCGCCCCAATGCGAGACAGGCTGGGTTGAAATTCGTGTTTTCCTGTGCCTATGAAGGATTTACTTTGTGACATATCGGCTTTTAGATACTGGCGTTTGCCCCCTCAAGTCCGCGCTTTGTGTCCGCCGCTTCCGCGACCGGAAGAAGACCGGCAGCGATATGACCTCGCCCGTAACCCGACGGCTGCGGTTGCACTCGGCTTTCCGTTGTATACATTGGTTCGGACGAGAAGCAAACGGACATGCTCTGCCAGCATTAGGCAGCGGCTGTTTCTGGGCGAGCTTCCCAGGGAATCCGTGCTGGAAACGGAGCATGGATTTTTGATTACGTCTCCTCTACTGACGGCATTCATCATGTCGCGGCATCTGACGGATCTTCAGCTTCTTTTTGTGTTGGCGGAGATGTGCGGCCTGTTTGCGGTGTGTGCCCTGCCGGCGGCACTTGAGGCGGAGCTTTCGCGTGCAATTGATTCGGGCGCGATTTCGACAACGTTCGGTTGGGTGCGCTGCCCGTCCGAGGACGGCACCGCCTCAAATTTATGGCGTCGAGACGCTTTGGTTTTGGGCGGAGACCTTGACCGTTTTTGTTCAGATGTTTGCGGGATGCGTTACGGCAATAGATTTATGGCGGTATCGCAACTCGTTCCATTGGGTGCCGCGTCGCCTTTTGAGGTCGAGGCGTATTTGCTACTTGCACTGCCGCGATCCCTGGGAGGCGAAGGTTTTTGCGGCATAGAGCTTAATGTTGAAGTGACGTTAAGCACAAGTGCTCGAGCGATTGTGGGAAAGTCCCGTGTATATATCGACCTACTTCTTTCTTCACCGGACGGTAAGCGACAGGTGGCCATTGAATGTCAGGGAAAGGCCTCGCACGGACGCGCAGGGGATGGCTTGCGTGACGCTGACCGCATGACAGCCCTTCAGGCCATGGGCTACGATGTACTTCTCCTGACACACAGACAGATATCCGATGAGGATAGATTCCGCGCGATCGTTAAGGCCGTATGCAGGATGCTCGATGCTGAATATCGTGATAAAAGTTCGGATGAGCAAAGGGCTGAGGCATTACTCCGGTCTGAACTATTTGTTGACTGGACAAAATTGGGAGTAATCGACGGAAAGATGCCCGTTAGACACAAAGCAGTTCGATCGTGGACGGCTGCGGAACTAAGTGAGTAGACTTTTGGCTTGATGGCGACCAGGTCGTTTTGCAGCAAGTCATTTACCTGCGGCTTTATAAAGCAATATGGATGGTGTGCTCGGCAAGTTCCAAAAAGTCTACTCACTTAGTTTTTGACGAGAAACCGATGCCGAAGATAGTTCTATTTCAGGGCGTTAACGAGTCCTCGAGACACAAAAAGGCCCGAACCAATACGGTCCGGGCCTTATAAAGCTAGAGAATGTCTCTCAGGCGTTTGGCTTAGCCGAAGTAGCGCTTGAGCAGGCCGGCGAAAGCCTTGCCGTGGCGAGCCTCGTCGCGAGCCATCTCGTGCACGGTGTCGTGGATGGCATCGAGACCAGCGGCCTTGGCGCGCTTGGCGAGATCGGTCTTGCCGGCGGTGGCGCCGTTCTCGGCCTCAACGCGCATCTCGAGGTTCTTCTTGGTGGAGTCGGTCACGACCTCGCCCAGGAGCTCAGCGAACTTGGCGGCGTGCTCGGCCTCCTCGTGGGCAGCCTTCTCCCAGTACAGGCCGATCTCGGGATAGCCCTCGCGATGAGCGACACGAGCCATGGCCAGGTACATACCGACCTCAGAGCACTCGCCCTCAAAGTTGGCGCGCAGGTCGGCAACGATGTCCTCGGAGACGCCCTCCATCTTGGCGACGCCCACGACGTGCTCGGCAGCCCACTCGAGCTGACCCTCCTCCTGCTTCAGGAAACGAGAACCGGGAACGCCGCACTGGGGGCACTTGAAGTCCTCGGGCAGCTGGTCGCCGTCGAACTCTTCCACATAACCGCAAACGGGGCAAACAAACTTCATGATTCGATCCTTTCGATCGATGGCGATGGTGCGCTCGCCCGGTCCCATAAGGGCCCTCTCCGGACGTGCGTCTTGACGAGTTCTATTATCCATAAATGAGACTGAAAGTGAAGCCTATTAGGAATGATTTTTAATAAAACAATTTTGAGATATGAAGATGTTGATTGATTAACGATTGGCAGGCCGTCTTTGACCACCGCTGAGTACAATCGGTCGAGCAAATGTTGACGAATCAACAAATGAAGGAGTTTCCTTTATGCATCTAGCCCGCCGCGCCTGGTGCCGAACGTATCAAACGATTTTTCGCATCGCATTGCCGGTGCTGCCCTATACCGAGCCACGCATTCTGGAGCATGCCGAGTATATGCCCGCGGTGCTTCAAAAGCGCTCGATACAGCGGGTTCTTATGGTAACGGATCCCGGCATTGCCCGTCTGGGGCTCACGGCGCCGCTCGAGACGGCGCTCGCATCCAGGGGAATTGGCGTTACGGTCTATGCCGAAACGCGTGCGAACCCCACGGTCTCAAACGTGGAGGAAGCGGCGGCGCTGTATCGCGAGAACGACTGCCGGGCCATTATCGGCTTTGGCGGTGGTTCGGCCATGGACTGTGCCAAGGGCGTGGGAGCACGCATCGCGCAGCCAAACAAGCCCATCAACAAGATGCGCGGGCTGCTGCGGATTCATCGTCGCCTGCCGCTGCTCATCGCCGTTCCCACCACGGCAGGCACGGGAAGCGAGGTCACACTTGCAGCGGTAATTACTGATGACGAGACGCACTACAAGTACCCCATTAACGACTTTGTGCTTATCCCGCGCCTTGCGGTGCACGACCCCGAGCTTACGCGCGGCCTGCCCGCCTCCATTACGGGGCAGACGGGCATGGACGCCCTGACGCATGCCGTCGAGGCCTTTATCGGGCGAAGCACCACGCCCTATACGCGCAAGATGGCGCGACAGGCGGTTCAGCTCATCTACGACAATTTGCTCGAGGCCTATGAGCATGGCGACAACATGCGTGCGCGCCGCAATATGCTTTCGGCGGCGTATAAGGCGGGTGTTGCCTTTACGCGCTCCTATGTTGGATACGTTCATGCCATCGCACACAGCTTGGGCGGGCGTTATGGGATTCCGCACGGCTTGGCTAACGCCATCATCCTGCCGCATATGCTTCGCGCTTATGGTGACGCCGCCGCCCCCAAGCTTGCCGACCTCGCTCGCATGGCGGGCATTGCGTCGGCTACCGCACAGGATGGTCTTGCGGCCGAGGCCTTTATCGATTGGGTCGACCGCATGAACGGGGCCCTGGGAATCCCCAAATATGTCTCAGGTATTCGCCGCTCCGACATTCCTGAAATGGCGGCGCATGCCGATGCCGAGGCCAATCCCCTGTACCCCGTTCCGCTTTTGATGGACCGCTTGGAGCTCGAGCATATGTACGAAGTCGTTGCAGGTGGTATGTTTGAGGGCGAGAACTAGGAGGGTCCATGAGCACCGAGGAAATTGCGCGCATCGTCGGCGATCAGCGCGCCTACTTTAAGACGCACGCCACGTTTGATGTCGATGCTCGACGTCGTGCGCTCGTGAGTTTACGCGATGCGGTACGGGCCCACGAGGCCGATATTGCCCATGCGCTCAAGACCGATTTGGGAAAGCCGCATGACGAGGCCTATATGTGCGAGATCGGCACCTCGCTTTCCGAGATTCGTCATCAGATCGCGCATGTGGCTCGATGGAGTCGTCCACGCCTGCGTCCGTGCGACCTTGCCAACGCCGTGAGTGTGTGCAAAACGCAAGCCGTGCCCTATGGCGTCGCGCTCATCATGGCTCCGTGGAACTACCCGTTTTTGCTGACGCTTGAGCCGCTCGCCGGCGCGCTCGCTGCGGGTAACACCGTGGTCATCAAGCCGAGCGCCTATGCTCCGGCATCGAGCGCGGTGCTCAGGCAAATCTGTGAAGAGACATTTGATCCGCGCCTGGTGACGGTTGTCGAGGGCGGGCGCACCGAAAACGAAGCGCTGCTCGACGAGTGCTGGGACAAGGTCTTCTTTACCGGTAGCGTTCCGGTCGGCAAGCTCGTCATGGAGCGCGCAAGTAAAAACCTTACGCCCGTGACGCTTGAGCTGGGCGGTAAGAGTCCCTGCATCGTGGATGCGACGGCAAACTTGAAGGTCGCGGCGCGGCGTATCGCCTTTGGTAAATGGCTCAATGTGGGGCAGACCTGCGTGGCGCCCGACTACCTGCTGGTCGATACGCGCGTGCACGATGAGCTGCTGGGCCTCATCAAGGAGGAGGTTCGTCGCATGTTTGGCGAGCATCCGCTCGATAACGAGGATTACGGGCATATCGTCAACGCCAAGCATTTCGCACGCGTACGCGGGCTGATCGATTCCGATAAGGTCGTGTTTGGAGGTGCCGCGCGCGAGGCTTCGCTCAAGATTGAGCCGACGATTTTGGACGGCGTGTCCCCCGATGACGCCGTGATGCAGGAAGAAATCTTCGGTCCCATCTTGCCGGTGCTGACGTTTGAGAGCTTAGACGAGGCCGAGACGTTTATTACGGATCGTCCGACGCCGCTGGCCCTGTATGTCTTTAGTCAGGATCGCGCGGTTCAGCAGCGCTTTGTGCGCTACGTGCCCTTTGGCGGCGGCTGCGTCAACGACACGATCATGCACTTGGCTACGAGCCATATGGGCTTTGGCGGCATGGGTGCGAGCGGTATAGGCCAGTACCATGGCCGCGAGAGCTTCGATACGTTTAGCCACAAGAAGAGCATCGTGAACAAGGCAACGTGGCTGGACGTGCCATTCCGCTATGCCCCTTACGCAAGCTGGAAGCACAAGTTCGTGCGCATGTTTGTGCATTAGAATCAGATGACATAGGGCAAACAAAATGGCCGTCTCCGCGCAAGCGAAGGCGGTCATTTCTTACGATGAAAACGTGTATCGGAGTTGGCAAGACCCGCTGCAACAGGTGCCATCCGCGTATTCCTATCTTATTTGCAAGCGTTCTGTCATGTGAGCGTTGCGACAAATGAGCGAAAGGCACGGGCGGGTGAAATTTTGTCCGCACGAGTTCGTAGACTTCTCAATAAGGTTAAGCGCCGGTTTATCCGGCCGTTAGAGGAGCTGCCATGTACGAGCCTTCACGTGTTCTTTTGTCGTTTCATATCGCAGGATTTCAGTATGCCGACGGTGCCTTGGTCCTGGGCGATCTTAAGGTCGGCGATAAGCTGACGCTGTGTGCCGAGCGCGATAATCCCCATGACCCCGAGGCGGTTGCGATCTATTACGGCAACACCAAGCTCGGCTATGTTCCGGGAAACGAGGTCGGTCCGCTATCCGTGATGATGTATTACGGACACGAGGGTGTATTTGAGGCGCGCGTGCAGCAGGTTGCCCCCGAGCGTAGCCCGTGGCACCAGGTGCGCGTTGGCCTCTACGTGGTGGATGCTCGCTAGTCGGTAAGGGAGGCTGCCATGTTTGATGACGATGGCCTGTTCGATCTGACGGATGACCCGTTTGAGTGGGATATGCTGCTCGACGATGATGAGCTGGAGCAGGACCGTAAGAAGCGGCAGGACAAGAAAACTCAGGGTGATGCTTCGAAAAAGCAAGACAAGCGCCGCCGCGGACTGTTCGGCGGGCTCTTTGGATAACCGCCGCATCGCTGCGTCTGTATACTTAGCACGAGTTGAACACGTTGCGAAATGAGGACAGAGACGATGATGTGGTTTACCGCCGACCTGCACCTGGGCGACACGAATATCCTGCACGACATGGATCGACCGTTTGATTCGGTCGAGGAGATGAACCGCAAGGTCATCGATGCCGTGAATGAGTGCGTGGCGGCGGACGACCGTCTCTATATCTTGGGAGACTTTACCTATCGTTTGCCCCTGGCGGATGCTGTGCGCCTGCGCGAGCGCATCGAATGTCAGAACGTAACGCTCATCCGTGGCAACCATGACGGTGACTGGGAAGATCCAGCTGCGCCCCAAATCTGGGAAGACGTGCGCGATTACCTGGAGATTACTCCCGGCTATGCCAAGGGCCATCGTCTGGTGATGAGCCATTACCCCATGCTCAGCTGGAATGGTAAGGCGCGTGGCGCCATCATGCTACACGGGCATATCCACAGCAGAGGAGACCGCACCAACGTGCGCAACCGCGATCGCGAGCGCCCTGTCTTTCGCTACGATGTCGGCCTCGACGCCAACGAGTACAAGCCCGTAAGCCGAGATCAAATCCTTGGTTTCTTTGGACTGTAATTCTCGAACCACCACAAAGGGAGCTGGTAACTCTGCGGTGGTTCTGGCGCCGTTGCCATTATGGTGGCGGCGCCTTTTTTGTCCGTGCGGCGCGGTAGAGTGTAAGCGGTTGAAATTTGCGTCCATCGAGGAGCTGCTATGAATGAGATCAAGTGTCCGCATTGTGGCGAAGTCTTTAAGGTCGATGCGTCTGGCTATGCGGATATCGTCAAGCAAGTACGCGATGCCGAGTTTTCGCGCGATCTGGATGAGCGTGTGAGGGCAGTCCAGCGCGAGGGCGAGCAGGCGCTGGAGCTTGAGCGCTCGCGTTCGACGGCTGCCTTGCAAAAGGCAGAGTCTCAGCGCAACGCTCAGCTTGCCGAGCAGAAGAACACTGCGGAGCAGAAGCTGGCACAAGAGGTTGCCAAGCGCGACGCTGAGCTTGCCGAGCTGCGCGCCAAGCTCGAGGGCGCTGCCACAGAGCGCGAGAGCGCAAGTCAGCGCGCGGCGGTTGAGGCCCGTGCCGACGCTCAAAAGGAAAACGCCGAGCTTCAGCGAGAAATCGACAATTTGCGTGCGCAGCTGGAGCGCAAAGATGACGAAGCCAAGCTCGTCGAGTCGGTGGCGCGCAATGCTGCTCAAAACGATTTGGCTGCACGTGATGCTCAGATTGCCGAGCTGCAGGCCAGGCTTGCCGCGGCGGACAAGGCCCAGGAGATGGCGCTTGCCGCTGCCGCGGCAGAGTCGCAGCGCGAGCTCGATGCTGCTCGCGGTGAAGCTGAGCGCGCGCTTGCTGACTACCGCGCGACGGTACAGGAGAAGTTTTCCGCCGCAAAGGCACAATCTGAGCAAGAGGCCGAGGGTCTGCGTGCCCAGTTGCGCGAGCAGGAACTGATGGCAAAAATGAACCTGTCGGAGGCGGTCGCCGCGGCGGAGCGAGAGCGCGATGAGGCACGTGCCAAGCTGACGAGCGAGCTGGCGGTGCGCGATTCTCGCGAGGAACAGGCCAAGGCGGCACACGAGCTCGAGCTTGCGCAGGCCAAGCGCGCGAGTGATGACCTGATTCGCTATAAGGATGAAGAGATTGAGCGCCTTAAGGACATGAAGGTGCGCCTGTCCACCAAGATGGTGGGCGAGTCGCTCGAGCAGCACTGCGAGACCGAGTTTAACCGCCTACGCATGACGGCGTTTCCCAACGCGTACTTCGAGAAAGACAACGATGCGTCCGAGGGTACCAAGGGCGACTTTATCTTCCGCGAGTGCGATGCGAGCGGCAACGAGGTCATTTCGATTATGTTCGAGATGAAAAATGAGAACGACGAGACCGCGACCAAGCACAAAAACGAGGACTTCTTTAAGAAGCTCGATCACGATCGTCGCCAGAAAGGCTGTGAGTACGCGGTGCTCTGCACGCTACTCGAGCCTGAGAGCGAGCTCTATAACGCGGGAATCGTGGACGTGAGCTATCGCTACGAGAAGATGTACGTGATTCGCCCACAGTTTTTCATTCCCATGATTACACTTCTTCGCAACGCCGCCATGGGTTCGCTGCGCTATAAACAGGAGCTGGCGGAGTACAAACAGCAGAATATCGACGTCACGAACTTCGAAGCCAAGATGGAAAAGTTCAAGAACGACTTCGGCCGCAACTACGAGATCGCGAGCCGCAAGTTCCAAACGGCAATCGATGAGATCGACAAGACGATTAGCCATCTGCAGAAAACCAAGGAGGCGTTGCTGTCCTCCGAGAACAATCTGCGCCTTGCCAACAAGAAGGCCGACGATCTTACCATTCGCAAGCTCACATGGGGCAACAAGACCATGAAGGCCGCCTTTGACGAGGCACGCGGGGCTGCGCCAGAGACAAACGATGAGCCAGCCGAGGCGGATTCGTATGAGGTCGAGGATGCCGAGTAAGGCATAGCAGATAGTGCAAAAGCGGGGCCGCTGGCGATATTGCCAACGGCCCCGCTTGTTTCGCTCCAGTATGTTCGGCTAGTCCTCGAGCAGGTCCTCGATAAAGCCAACGCGGTAGTTTTTGAAGATGACCTCGCCGCCGTCTTGCGTGGCGTCCAGATCGACATCGCCCATGATGCCAAAGTCGTGGTCGCCATCCTCGTCGGCAAAGATCTGGTGCACGTGCCATACGTGCGCGGTCTTCTCGTCGGACTCGTCGATGGAAAACATCGCGGCGCTGCGGGCATCTCCGTCGGTGAGGATTTCCTCGTGCTGCTCGTGGTAGGCATCGAGCGCCTTTTGCCAGCGAATTTCGCTCATGCCCCAGCCGTCGTCGAGCTCGCCCAGGTTACGAACGTGCTCGCGGGCGGCAAGGGTCACGCGGCGGAAGAGCGCATTGCGCACCAACAGCGTGCAGCCGCGGCGGTCCGCCACGACCTCGTCAATGCCCTGTGGCGGCGCGGCATCGAGGGCCGCCGGGTTGCCGGCGTTCTCCCACTCGTCCACCAGGCTCGAGTCCACCGAGCGCACCACAAAGCCCAGCCACGAGATAATGTCGCGCAGGCGCTCGTCGCGTTTCTCGATGGGCACGGTGCGGTCGAGCGAACGGTAGGCCTCTGCCAGGTAGCGCAGCAAAATACCCTCGGAGCGGGCGATGCCGAGCTTTTGAATGTAGCCCTTAAAATCGCTCGCGCTTTCCAGCATATCGCGCAGAACGCTCTTGGGAGAGAGCTGGTAGTCGTTTGCCCAGGGTACTTCCTGGCGGTACTTGTCAAAAGCGGCGTCGAGCAAATCCTCGAGCGGCTTTTCGTACGTAACGTCCTGAATGCGCTCCAAGCGCTCCTCATACTCGATGCCGTCGGCCTTCATCTCGGCCATAGCGCGATCGCGTGCGGCGCGCTCCTGTGCGCGCAGCACCTGCTTGGGATCCTCGAGCGTTGCCTCGACCATCGAGATCAGGTCCATGGTATAGGTCTCGCTCTCGGGATCGAGCAGCTCCAATGCGGCAAGCAAGAACGGCGAGAGCGGCTGATCGAGCGCGAAGTCCTCGGGCAGATCGACCGTCAGCGCATAGTCGATGTCTGGTGCGGCGTCAGTCGGGGCGTCGGGTGCGGGCGGCACCTCGGTGCGAACGACGACGCCGGAATCGATGAGCGTGGCGAAGATCTCGTCGGCGCGAACCTCGAGCTTAGCCTTTTCCTCGGGAGTCTGCAGGCTCGTCTCGATGAGGTCGTGTACGCGGGCGCGGGCATCGCCGCCCTGCTCGACCACGCTAATCACCATGGAGTGTGTGATGCGCAGGCGCGGCTTGAGCGTCTCGGGTTGCGTCTCGATTAGGCGCTCGAAGGTCTGCTTGTTCCAGGTGACAAAGCCCTCGGGGGCCTTTTTCTTTTTAATCTTACGGAGTTTTTTGGGGTCGTCGCCCGCTTTGGCCATAAGCTTGGCATTCTCGATCTCGTGCTCCGGGGCCTCGGCGATGACCATGCCCTCGGTATCGAAGCCCGAGCGGCCGGCGCGACCAGCAATCTGATGGAACTCGCGGGCGCGCAGACGACGCATCTTGTAGCCATCGAACTTGGTGAGCGCGGTGAGCACCACAGTGTGGATGGGTACGTTAATGCCGACGCCGAGTGTGTCGGTACCGCAGATGACGGGCAGCAGGCCCTGTTGCGCCAAGCGCTCGACCAGCAGGCGATAGCGCGGCAACATGCCAGCATGGTGCACGCCGACGCCGCATCCAAGCAGGCGCTTGAGAATCTTGCCAAAGGCCGTGGAGAAGCTCGTCCCCTTTGCCGCTTCCTTAATGGCCTCGCGCTGCTCCTTGCTAGCGATGCCAAAATTGGCGAGCGACTGTGCCGTCGCAAGGGCGGCATCCTGGCTAAAGTGCACGATATAGAGTGGGGCCTCGCCACGGCGCATGGCGAGCTCGACCGTGCCCTCGAGGGAGGTTGTCACATAGTCGTAGCTCAGCGGAACAGGACGCGGGGCGTCGACAACCAAGTCGCAAGCAGCGCCGGTGTGTTCCTCGAGCGAGGCGGCGATGGCAGTGACATCGCCGAGCGTGGCGCTCATGAGCATAAACTGCGTGTGGGGCAGGGTGAGCAGCGGTACCTGACAGGCCCAACCGCGGTCGGGGTCGGCAAAGTAGTGGAACTCATCCATGGCCACGCAGCCCACATCGGCGTCCTCGCCCTCGCGCAGCGCATCGTTGGCAAGGATTTCGGCCGTGCAGCAGATGACGGGTGCCTTGGTGTTGATATGCGTGTCGCCGGTGATCATGCCGACGTTGTCGCGGCCGAGCACCTGCACAAGGTCGAAAAACTTCTCGCTGACCAGAGCCTTGATAGGAGCCGTGTAGTAGCAGCGCTTGCCCTGCGCCATGCCCATAAAGAGCATGCCCAGCGCGACGAGCGATTTACCCGATCCGGTCGGTGTGCCCAAAATGACGTGATCGCCGGCAGCCAGGTCCATGAGGGCTTCTTCTTGGTGATCCCACAGCTCAATGCCGCGATCGCCTGTCCATTCAAAGAAGCGTTCGAAGGCCTGATCGGGCGTGAGCCATGGTTCGGGCTCACTGCCGTCCTCGGGCTCCCACCAGGTGGGGGAGAGCGCGCCGAGCGAGCCGAACTCGGCTTCGGTTCCCGTGCCGCCCGAGAATGAGCTGGCGGCGCCGGCGCCGGAGACGGTGCTGGCGGCGGTATCTGTCGTGGTTTGTGCCATGTGGTTGCTTTCTCTCGCGATTATCCGCCAACTATTATGGCGTAGCGGCGGCGCGGGGTGCCAGCGCGCGAGAAAATGCAGGAAATGGGCGTTCTGCCCAGCCGTTTGGTGCAGTTGCCGGCTAAGTGACTAGACTTTTTGCAATATCGCGAGCACATGACTTTTGCGTAAGGGATTTACCTGCGGTTTTAGTTTTCGTTATGCGGGTTGTGCTTGGCTATTGCAAAAAAGTCTACTCACTTAGGCTTGAGGGTCGTTCGTTGGCGCCTATTCGCGCTTGTTTGCCGACGCCACGACCATAAGAAGCCCCTAGGACTCTTGCGGCAGGCGCTTCTTGCCTTTGCGGGCACGGTTTCTAAAGTTCTCGACGGCCTCTTCCATGCCTAAAGGCACATAGGTGAGCTCATCGAGGTTATCGGGCAGGTAGCACGCAAGGCTCTGCTCTTGCACGCGGCCTACCGTGAGCTGTTCGTCGGTAGGCTTCTCGCCGGGTGTGGCGCAAATGCCATAGACGACGGCACCCATCTCGCGCGTGCGGCATTCATATTCGGTCTCGGGGTGCTCGGGATGGTCGCGGCGGACGTCGTCACTTATCCAAAGCGTGTCGTAGCCTGCCGCGGCAAACTGTCCCAGGGCGTAATCGCGCAATGGTTTGCTGTCGGTGCGCAGCGTTACGGTGGCGCCGGCTGCAAAGAGCGGGCGATAGAGCATTAGATGGTCGACATGGACGAGTCGTTTTTTGGCGTACTTGGCCTTGGGCTGCGGCGTGGGAAAGTTGATGGTGATGGCGTCGAGCTCGCCTGCGGCAAACAGCTGCGGCAGCGATGCGGCGCCTCGGGGCAGGACGAGTGCGTTGGCCAGTTCCTGCTCGCAGATTTTCTGCGCGGCATAGGCGATGCAGATGGGCTCCTGGTCCATGCCGATAAAAAGGGTGTTTGGCTCGTGGGCCGCGCGCTCTACAAGGTACGTTCCCTTGCCACAGCCAAGATCAAGGTGAAGGTGTTCGAAGGGCTTGCTGCCAGCTGGCGCACAGGCCTTGCGCCAATCTCCGGCATAGGCCTCGGGGTTCGTCTCAATCGCATCGGCGTAGCGCTCCAGGCGCTCCTCGAGCACAAAGTTCTTAGGCGTGCGAACGTGGACGGCTCCCATGAGGCTCCTTGGTCATAAGTATGGAACGCATAGCTGCACGTTCCGTCAATGGGTTGAAAAAAGGGTGGGCATAGTTTGCCCGAAAGATGCGATGCGGCTCGACGGCGAGTCGTCGATGCCTACAGACGCTTGAGAATCACATAGCGGTTGAGCTCGCCGCTGCGACCGTCGGCATGGAAGCGCTCGAGCTCGCGTACGGGAACCTCGCCACTCTTGTAGAACGTACGGACGCCACGCACCAGGTCGGTGATCTGCTGATCGTCAAAGTGATGGCAATAGCGGTAGGCGTGGCGGTCGTTTTGCCAGCCGATGAGGTGGTCGCCGGCTTCAAACTGCGCTGAATCGTAACCCTCAAACGGCGGGGTGAGCTCGGCGCGGGCCTCGGCTCGAACGGCCTTGCGCGCCATGCGCTCGTCGTTCATGAACTCCCAAAAGCTGATGGCGATGATGCCGCCTGGGCGCGTCTGCCGCACCATGGCGTCGAGCACGCGTACGCGGTACTCGCATGACGGTACGTGGTGCATAAAGCCAAAGCAGACCGAGATGTCGGCGAGTGGGGCGTCGAAAAGCACGTCGGGCGTCTCGGCGGGGTTGAGCTTCATGAGAGCGTCGAGCACATCGAGTTCCTGGAAGTGCAGGTTGGGAATGCGCAGGGCGTGACCACGTGCATCGATGGCCAGGTCTTGGCACGAGTCGACACCATAGAACTCAAACGGGCAGCTGGCATCCGCCGAGGGGTTTGCGCCGTCGACGCCCTTGGCGGCAAGTGCGCCGCCGGCGGCAAAGTTCTCGAATCGCATATTGCCGCAGGCAAGATCGAAGACGCGGACGGGATGCTCGATCGTGGCGACGTCGAGCTGTTCGAGCGCGATGTCCATGGTACGCACCCAGCCGGGCCACGGGGCTTGGCGCGTATCGGAAAAGGAGGCGGAGTGCTCGCGATAGAACGTGTTATTGAGCTGGATGAGCGATGAGGCGAAATCGCGGTTCACGGCGCGGAACTCCCTCCGTTGGCGGTGCGAAACAAACAGTACGACCATACTACCGTTAACGCCGCAACGGGGACAACCAAGCTACGGGTCATTGCTTTGTTTGGACACATTTCCGCAGCTCATATGCATCCGCAACCGCCGGTTGTCAAAAATCTCACTAGAATAGGTGGCATGCTTTTGGCGGTGGCGGATACATTTTTAACTGTGCAAGGCGCCTTAAGAACAAAAACGGTCCGGCGGCACGGCTGGCATCACATAGGAGGAACCATGAATGTAGAAACTGCGCAGCGGCTCGCCGACCTTCGTCGCAGCAAGGGCTTTAGCCAAGAAGGGCTGGCGCGAAAGCTGGGACTGTCGCGCCAGGCGGTCAGTAAATGGGAGCGCGCGGAGAGCTCGCCCGATACCGAAAACCTGATCTCGCTCGCCAAACTCTATGGCGTGAGTTTGGACGAGCTCCTCAATCCGAGCGATGAGATCGAGGACGATATCGAGTTTGAGAACGAGGACCGCGCTCGTCAGCGCGAGGCCGAGGCGGCAGAGCGCGCCCGCACCCATGAGGCAGCGGCGCGTGCGACTGAGGCGGCAACGCAGGCAAGTGACGCGGCAGCCAAGGCGGCGCAGGCGGCAAGCTGGAGTGCGCAGGCCGCCAATGCGGCGACGGCTCAGGTGACGGGTGCCGTTGCGGCCGGCCCGACTCCGGTGAAGGGTCCGTTCCAGTCGTTCCCGTATTGGGCCGTGTGCTGGCTGCTGTTCTTTTTACTGATGTTCCTGGTTGGTGTCAGCCCCTTTCCCGCACTGATCTTCTTTACGATCCCCATCTATCACTGGGTGGCACGTGCGCTCGATGGCGATTGGGCGCGCGGGGATATCCAGGTTGGTTCGGCGCCGGCGGTCGCTAGGACTAAAGGGGAGGACGTTTCCACAGCGGTTGACGCTGACCTGGCTGCCGCGACCACCGCTGAGTCGAGTGCCAAAGAAGGTGATGAATGATGAAGCTCTCGCATGAGTCTAAGAGGCGCTTGGGCATTGGCATCGGAGCGTTTGTGCTTATCATCGGACTTGTCTTTGGCGTTTCGCGGACATTGATTCATTTTGATGGCCCGTGGGATCTCGACGATGTTGTATCCGGCCTGTCTGGTATGGACGATGTGGTGGACGAGGGCGATCTTTTGGATGACGGTAACTATTCCGCTCAGCCTCAGCAGCTTTCGAGCGAAACCTTTGATGCCGACGCGTTCACATCGCTTGACTTGGACGTGACGTCGGGCACGGTCGAGGTCAAACACGTCTCCGGCGGGCCAGTGCGCGTAATTGAAAGCGGTCGCGTGGCAACGGGGGCCGTTGCCTTCGATGCGGCAACCCAGAACCTGGCCGAAATCAAGGGCTCTACGCTCAAGATTCGCCAGTTCGATTGCGATGACGAGCGCGCCATTGACCGCACGGTTACCGTCGAACTGCCGCGCAAAGTTGCCGATAACATGGTGGGCATTACAGCGAATGTAGGATCGGGTGATCTGACGGTCGCGGGCATTGCGTGTCATGACCTCAACCTGACTCTGGACTCGGGAGACGTTGAGTTTACGGGCACCGTGACCGATACCCTGAATGCCGAGGTCGGTTCGGGCGATGTGACGTTCGAGCTTTACCCGGCCCCCACGAAGTCGATGGACGTGAGTGTGGGCTCGGGCGATGTGGAGATGACGGTTCCGAACTCGACGGGCTTTAAGGCGAGCCTCACCTTGGGCAGCGGCGACTTCGAGAGCGATTTCCTTCCGCTTGGCTACGACGGCGAGACCATTTTGAATCTTGAATTCGATAACGGTGACAAGTCTGCCACGTATCGTTTTGAGGTCGGTTCGGGCGACATGTCGTTTGATTCGGAGTATTGAGGCAGACGAAAGCCTAGGCGAAGATATAGACGCGCTGTTTGATGAAGGCGCCGAAGCCGAGATCGGCTCCGGCGCCTTTGCCTTTACAATGGGGGCATGGAACAGATTATCTTGAACATACTCGAGGCTCTGCGTCGCGGCGAGACCGTGGATGACAAAGCGCTCGTCAAACTGATACATGCCGAGGCGCGCCGTGAGGGTGCCGACAAACGCGATTTGGCCAAGCGCCGTCTGCTGCCGTTCTACCAGCGGGTTAAACGTGAGGAGCCGGCTCGTTGGGCTGGGTGGAATGTCGGTGCCGAGCTGGAACGTCAACTGCTGCAGGTGCTGCGTATGAAGCCTCGTCGCACGGCTTCGGGCGTGGCAACCATTACCGTCATCACCAAGCCGTGGCCGTGCTCGGGCGATTGCCTGTTTTGCCCCAACGACCTGCGCATGCCCAAAAGCTATTTACATGCCGAGCCGGCGTGTGCCCGTGCAGAGCAAAACTGCTTCGATCCATATCTGCAGGTGAGCGCCCGTTTGACCGCGCTTTCGCAGATGGGTCATGCGACCGATAAGATCGAGCTCATTGTGCTTGGCGGTACCTGGAGCGACTATCCGCAAGGGTATCAGATGTGGTTTATGTCGGAGCTCTTCCGCGCGCTCAATGACGATGCCGTGGCCGGCGTGGCGGCCAACCCCATGTTGGCGCGTCCGGGCATCAGCCGTGCCGAGGCAGGGCGCCTGCTCGATGACGCTCCCGCCGATGCCCTGCCGCCGGTGGTGGCGGAGCGTCGCGAACGCTATCGGGCCGTCGGTATTGCGACCGACGAGGCCGAGCTTGCGAGCGGTGTTACCGACGAGCAGGGGCGTGTGGATGCTGCCGTGGGTGGCTATAACCGCGCGGTGCGTCGTCTGTACGGCCCTGGTACGCCGTGGGGCGAGGTTGCCGAGTGGCAGACGGCCACGATGGAGGAGCTTGAGCGTCAGCAGCGCGTCAACGAGACGGCGAAGCATCGCGTGGTGGGGCTCGTTGTCGAGACGCGCCCCGATGCTGTAACGCCGCAGGCCCTCAAGCTCATCCGCCGCCTGGGTTGCACCAAGATTCAGATGGGCATCCAGAGCCTCGACCAGCACCTGCTCGATATCAACGAGCGCCGCATTTCGGTGGCTCAGATCGAGCAGGCGTTTTCGCTTGCGCGCCTGTTTGGCTTTAAGATCCATGCGCATTTTATGCTCAACTTACTGGGCGCCACACCCGAGGGGGACAAGCGCGACTACGAGCGCTTTATGACCGAGGGGGCCTTTATGCCCGACGAGGTCAAGGTCTACCCGTGTGCGCTCATTGAGGGTTCGCGTCTGGTGGGCTGCTATGAGCGCGGCGAGTGGCGTCCCTATACCGAGGAAGAGCTGCTCGATGTGCTGGCCGACGATATCGTGGTGACGCCGGCGTTCTGCCGCATCAGCCGCATGATCCGCGACTTTAGCTCCGATGACATCATGGTGGGCAACAAGAAACCCAACCTGCGTCAGCTCGTTGAGAACCGCCTGGCTGCTCGGGGGGATGGTGCGACGGTGCGCGAGATTCGCTATCGCGAGATCAGCACGGCGGGTGCCGACTTGGATGAGCTGACCCTTGACGAGGAGGTGGCGTACGAGACGCCGGTGACGCGTGAACGCTTTTTGCAGTGGGTGACGCCCGAAGGCAAGATCGCCGGCTTTTTGCGCCTGTCGCTGCCCGACCATTCGTTTGTTGCCGCGCATGCGGACGAGTTGCCGACGACACCGGACGAGGCGATGATTCGCGAGGTACACGTGTATGGCATGGCGGCACGCGTGGGCGACCAGGGCCAGGCGGCGCAGCATCACGGGTTGGGGCGTTTGCTCGTAGAGCGTGCGTGCGAGATTGCCCGGGATGCGGGTTATGCGCGTATCAACGTGATTAGCGCGATTGGCACACGCGAGTACTATCGCCATCTTGGATTTTATGACCATGGCCTTTATCTGCAAAAGGAGCTCTAGATGAACAAGCCGAGTGTTTCTGCCGGCGTCGTTGCCGGCGTTGCTCTGGGAGCCGCGGCGCTTGGTGCGGCCGCTGTCGCCGTTCGTGCTGCCTGTCTGCAGGTTGCGCGAACCCGCAATGGGTTGGCGCGCGTGAAACGCGTGCACGATGAGGGCGGCGATGAGATTCGCGTGCTCGTGCAGGGCGGCGTCTACCAAAGCGCGAGTTACGTTGGCGAACGCTGGGCGGAGCCCGTCTTTGTGTACTATCGTGCATTTGACGACGTGTTTGAGGCTGAGGAAGCAATGCGTGATGCTTACGGGCATGGTATCGACCGTATGCTCATGCTGGGCGGCGGCGGGTTTGCCTATCCCAAGTTTGCGCTGATGTCGCACGAGGGCTTGCGCATGGACGTCATTGAGTACGATGCCGAGATTACGCGCCTGGCGCGCCGTTGGTTCTACCTGGACGAGCTGGAGCGCACGGTGGGCGACCGCTTGCGGGTGATTACCGCCGAGGCTCGCTCGTATCTGGGCGTGACAAGCGTGGGTCATCGTCGCTACGACGTGGTCGTGAGCGATTGCTTTGGCGGTGCCGAGCCCGTACGCGAGCTGGCGACGGTTGAGGCGTTGCGTTTGGTGCGGGGCAGCCTGAACCCCGGGGGTATCTACGTTGCCAATATCGTGAGCGCAAACGAGGGGAGCGACGTGACGTTCCTGCGCGACTGCGCTGCCACGGCACTCGAGGTATTCGCCCACGCCTGGGTGGTCCCATGCGGTGATGCGGAGTTCGGCGGCGAGGAGAACTACCTGCTCATCGCCAGCGACGGCGACTACGCCTTTGCTGAAGCTGTGCCTTTCGATGCCGACTTTCTCGGTGCCGCCCTCCACGACCAGCATTGGGAGTAGTCAATTTGTGACGGGCTCTATGGTTTTGTCAATCATACGCTTCATCTATTTTCAGCATGACGCATCTGGACGCCCGGCGCCAACGCGCCTCATCTTCGGTTGATTCCGCCGCCCGCTAGGCCAAAATTGTCATCGGAAGTATCAAATGAACAAGCAAGCCACTACGCAACTGCACGTCTATTCCGCCTTTTTCGTTCTCACGGGATTTGTTTTAAATCGGGGAGTGTTTCTACTTTTCCTTGCGGAGAAAGGAATGTCTGTCACGGAAATCACGCTTTATCAAGCCCTGTTCAACATTGCAACGGTCGTCCTCGAGCTACCAACAGGGCTGGTAGGCGATTTCTTTGGAAAGAAGTTTTCGATTCAAGTGGGCGTGCTGCTGCTTTTCTTCCATACGGCCGGCATGCTGTTGCTCTCAGGTCCCTTTCTTGTTGTGCTTTCCCTTGTTGAGGCGCTCGCCTACTCCCTTCAATCGGGATCCGAACAAGCACTTTTATATGAAATTGTTCGAAATGCCGGTCAAGGAGAGCGCTTCCTCACCATCAACGCTCGGTTGCTCGCCGCGCAATCAATCGCTACGGGAATAGCAATTGTACTCGGGTCTTTCATTGCCCAAGTGTCTTGGAGTGCCCTCTACATATGTGTCTTCGTTTTCTATCTCCTGCAGCTTTTCCTCCTGTATCCCATTGAGAGGACGGAAACGACCCGTTCTGAAAGATCAGAAAAGGGGAGGTTTGACGCAGCCAAGATGTTCAGGGGCGAAACCTGGCGCGTTGGAGAATCCGCATTTGCGATATTGCTTCTCCTCATCGGCACAAGCATGCTCGACGGATTCTACGGGAGTTATTACAACTTGAATCAGTTGGTATTCGACGCGTTTCATGCTCCCGTCTCCATAATAGGAATCTTTTTCGGTGCATCCTATGCAGTAAATGCGACGGCCTACATTGCAGCAGATTTCTTCTCATCGCGTTTCGGGAAAAGAAATACCATGCTCGGCTCGATGCTAATCGAGGCGGGCCTTTTCTTGATTCTTCCGTGGTTCGCTTCAAATCCTTTGTGTTTGTTTGGCCTTAGCATGGTGCTTTGTTTCCTCCCAGAAGTGGTGTACATCACTTCGGAAAACTTAATCCAAGACGGGATAGCGGACGATCTCCGTGCGACGATCCTTTCCGCCGCGTCTCTGGTAAGGGCCCTCTTTTCCGCATTGTTTTTCTCCGTATTTGGACATGTGTTGGGGTCATATCCCATTCAGATGGCGCTCGGTATTATTGGCGCAATCGCGATAGCGATCACCGCCGTTGTTTCATTAAAAATTGGTGGAATACATGCCTTCAAGAATTGATGTATCGATTGACGAGCTGCCAGAAGTTTCGAGCCTTCTTGATGGCTACGGGTGTACGCGTTAGCTTTGAATCGGTGGGCCTTAATGCCGAGGAATATCAGCGTTTTATCGATGCTGGCGGAATAGTAATGGTCTCGGGCGAAGATTGCTATATCTTACCAGGGGTGAACCGTTTAATCCTGCCCCAGACTAGTGACTTATAATTGCGGCTTCCCGTCTACGTCTGCACTAGACGTGGATGCGGGAAACTTCCCCTTAATGCAATTCACAATATGTTGAAAATTCAGGTCGCGGAATGCGATAGGTCTTAGTTTTTAGGTGCTGCAGTCGGCAATTTACTCTGCGGGTTTTGGCACTATGAAGGAATTTAGACTTTTCTTGTAACATTAAAATCACAACGATTGGTGGTTGCAGCCCTGCTTAGCAAATCTAATTCCTGAATAATAAGCACCTTACATGACAAGTGTACTTTACCGTTCTGCCCCTTTTTGCCCGTAAAGACAAGGGGTCTTCTGCCAGTTACCTTTTGTTTTTGCAGGGGAGGGGCTATTTTGACGGCCACTACATACGAGATTGATCTTATTTGCGGTCCATCGAAATCGTTGGACGACATTAAGTAGCTATAATAGCCCCGTTCCAAAAAGACTGGTTAACAAGCCCCGTCCCAAAAGGGACTGGTCTTAGGCGTGGTCGCCCCAGCCGAGAACGCGCTGCTTCATGCCCTCGATGTCGAGCACGCCTTCGGCAAAGCCCTTGCGCACGAGCTCTTCGGGAACAAACTCGTCGTAGCGGTCAAAATAAGGCACCTCGCCGGGATAGACGAGCTCGATGGGATCGAAGTCCTTCTCGGCCTCGGCGGCGAGCACCTCAAAGAACGTCTCCTCGTCGGCCTTCATCTTAAACTGCATAAAGTACGGGCGTGATGGGTCGAGTCCGCGAAGGCCCAACTCCGCGGCACACTTAATCTTGAGCATGCGCTCGAGGGCCAAAAAGGCGTAGCTGCCCAGCCAGGGGAAGAGCACCCAGGTATCGCCGCCCAGGTTAATGAGCGGTTTAGTTCCCGCGCCCGAAATCTCGGCCGTATGACGAGCCTGCGCCAAGCGGGCCCGCGCGTTACCCATAAGGTACGGATACGCCGCGTGCTCGTTGAGCGCCTTGCGCATGCGCTCGAGTACGTGTGTATTGATGTCGCCGGGGCAGTCGCCAAAGTAGGCCGGCACCCGGCCCTTGACCTGCGTGGCAAAGACGGTGTGGCGCTTCCAGTCCACTTCCTCGACAATCCAGCAGTGTCCGGCGATGGCGATGCGCTCACCGGGCGGTGGCGGATTGACGATCGTGCCCAACTCGGCCGACTCGCTGCGAACGGTGAACTCCTCGTTTTCCTGGAATACGGCGTAAAACTTAAAGTTGTTGATGATGCGCTCGCCCGCGAGACCCACGATGAGTCCGCCGCCCTCGGTGACTTGGATATGGTCGATCTTAATGAGGTGACGCAGTAGCACGCGATAGTCATCGGCCGAGACGCGGTGGAAGTAGCTGAGCGTGAGCACGCGCTGGGCAAGCTCTGCCGGCGTGAGTTCGCCGGTACTGGCAAGCGTCGACATGGTCTGGTGATAGAGCAGACTGTAGGGGAGTCGATCGAGCTCGGGCGGCTCGACCCACTTTTCCTCGCGATAGAGTTGTACGAGTGCGATGCCCTGCAGGAGCTTCCACGGAATGGTTTCGGGCATCATCGTGCGCGGCTCGGGTTCTTCCTCGCGCATGACAAACCACATCTCGGGCGGAAGGTCGCGGCGTCCCGTGCGCCCCATGCGCTGCAAAAAGGAGCTGACGGTAAACGGCGCGTCAATCTGGAAGGCGCGCTCCAGGCGGCCGATATCGATACCGAGCTCCAGCGTAGAGGTGGTGACGGTTGTCTGTGCCTGCTCCTCATCGCGCATGAGTTCCTCGGCCGTCTCGCGCAGCGATGCCGAAAGATTGCCGTGGTGGATGAGAAAGCGGTCGGGCTCGTGTCGGCTCTCGCAGTAGCTACGCAGCATGGAGCATACGGCCTCCGCCTCCTCGCGCGAGTTGGCAAAGACCAGGCACTTGCGGCCGCGGGTGTGTTCGAAGATATAGCCCATGCCGGGGTCGGCGTTGTCTGGTGCTGTGTCGGTGGGGTTGAGTAATGCCTGTTCGGGTGCTTGGGGGATGTCGACTTCGCCCTCGGGGGCCGAGGAAGCTTGGCGGTCCTTGGGAGCGGCCTTGCCCCGTGCCCGCTCACGACGTTGACGGCGCTCCTCTTGTGTGGGCTGTCCGCTGTGACGCATGTCTTGGGCGCCGGCGGGCAGTGCCGCGGATGCCGCCGCCTCGATGCGCTCGCATGCGAGTACTTCGGCTTCCTGCGGACCTGTGCCCATGAATCCCCGCTGCTGTGCCTGGGGACCCGAGTTGTAGAAGTGCTCCATGGAGATGCGCCACACGCGGCGCGGTTCTTCAAAGCGGGGGATAACGCAGTCGCGCCCCGTTCCCTGTGAGAGAAAAGCGCCCGTGCGCTCGGGGTCGCCGATGGTGGCCGAAAGGCCAATGCGGCGAGGCTGCACGCCAGCCATGCGCGAGAGTCGCTCGATAAGACAGAGCGTCTGCCCGCCACGGTCGCCGCGCATGAGCGAATGAACCTCATCGATGACCACATAGCGCAGGTCGCAAAACATGCGCGGGATCGCCATGTGCTTATGGATTAAGAGCGCTTCGAGTGACTCGGGCGTAATCTGCAAGATGCCGCTCGGTTTTTTGATGAGCTTAGCCTTGTGCGACTGCGAGACATCGCCATGCCAGTGCCAGACGGGGATATCGGCCTCTTCGCAGAGGTCGTTGAGGCGGACGAACTGATCATTGATGAGCGCTTTGAGGGGGCCGATGTAGAGGGCGCCCACGCTTGCGGGCGGGTTCTCCCAAAACTCGGTCAGGATGGGAAAGAAGGCTGCCTCGGTTTTGCCGGAAGCCGTGGATGCCGTCAGGAGCACATTGTCCTGCGTGTTAAAGATGGCATCTGCTGCCGCAACCTGGATAGAGCGCAAGCTCTCCCAATCGTGGGAGTAGATGAAGTCTTGGATAAACGGGGCGTAGCGGTCAAAGGCGTTCACGGGGCCTCCTCTCAAAAACGAATCTCTCAACGCGGCTGGCAATGGTTTGCTGCATTGCCGTCTCAACGTTTGTGCAGATAAAACCTGCCAAAATAAACCTGTCCCTTTTTGGCAGGTTAGATGGTGAATTCGGCGAAGTTGCGGTCGCCGTCTGCGGTGCCGGTGTCGCCTGTTGCGGCTGCCGGCGCCAGCGTGTCGCCGCCGACGCTTTGCAGCAACTCAGCCACGTTTGCATCGGGATTCTGGCACAGGATATCGAGCAGCTCGATAAAGTCGCGGATGACCTCACGCGGCGTCAAGTGCGTATCGGCTCCCACGCGGCCAAACTCAATCTTGAGAAAGTCCACCAAGTCGTTCTCGGTAAGCGTGGGCGTCCAGCCAAAGTATCCGGCATGGATCTGCATGAGTTTTTCGATCAGCACCAGCAACTCCTCGTAGGTGAGTGGCTGCAAGCGGATGATGGGCGCGAGCATGTCCTTAAGATCCTCGCGTGCAAAGCGGCCTTGAGCGAGTCGGCTGCGCAGGGCTTCGTAGGAGAACACGCCACGGCGGCGGTCTTCGATGGAGGTTGGCGTGCCGCCCATGATCATGCCCAGGTACTGCGCCTTGCCCTGGAGCGTGTCGTTGTACATGGTCAGGATTTTCTCGTAGTTGTATTGGCGTGTGATGGCGTTGGGAATCTTATACAGATTCACGAGCTCGTCGATGAGCACCAGCATACCCTTGTAGCCGCTGCAGACCAAAAAGCGCGCAACGAGCTTAACGTAGTCGTACCAGTCGTCATCGCTGATGATGGTCGAGGATCCCAGCTCGGCGCGTGCCTCGCTCTTGGTACGGTACTCGCCGCGAATCCATTTGGTCACGCGGCTCATAGCTTCTTCGTCGCCCTCGGATACGGCCGCGCGGTAGCGGCGGAGCATGCGGGCGAAGTCGAAGCCGTGGACCATTTCCTCGAGCGGGGCCAGTTGGGCATTGACGGCAGACTCATCGACATTGGCACACGAGGCGACCCAGCGATCAAGGATAAGGTTGAGCGCACCGCCCTCGGGGCGCGTTTTAGTGGATATGTTGCGGATGAGCTCACGGTAGGTGGCAAGGCCCTGTCCCTGCCCGCCCTGCAGGCGGCGCTCGGGGGATAGGTCGGCATCGGCGACGACGAAACCCTCACCCATGGCGTGCGTGCGGATGGTCTGGAGCAAAAAGCTCTTGCCGGCGCCGTAACGACCGACTAGAAAGCGGAAGCTCGCGCCGCCGTCGGCGATGAGACTCAGGTCGGTGAGCAGGGCGCGGATCTCGACCTCGCGCCCTACGGTGATGTAGGGAAGGCCGATGCGCGGGACCACGCCGCCCTTGAGCGAGTTGAGAATGACGGCGGCGACGCGCTTGGGCACGCGGGGTGCTGTGGGTGCGGTATCACTCATGGTCTAGGTATCCTCTCACGTCTGCTTCGTAGTCCTCGATAATGTGCGGTCCTGCTGAGCCAAATTCAATAACGGTGTCACCCACCAGGTCAAAGAGCGCTTCGTTGATGCTATCGACGAGCATGTCCTCGCCCTGGCCCGACTGTGCCACTGCCGATGCCGTCTGGGCCATGTTCTGCTCGAGCAACGCGCGGAGATAGGCGTCTGCGGCAGGCGCGAGTTCGTTCGTGGCGTCAGCGGGCGCAACAGCTGCGAACACGGGCGTCGGTGCGAGGAGCGGTGCCACGACGCCAAACTCTTCGGTGGAGACAGTCGGCTCGTCGGGTTCGTCTTGCTGTATGGTCATCTCTCCAGGTTCGGCAGTCATGTCGGGCGCAGACTCGGTGCTCGGTTGCTCGATAAGTGTCGCCTCGGCTTCCACGGGTGCGCCATCCTCGCGCTCCTCATCGATCAAAAGCGCTTCGCGCGTTTGCGCGGCGGCGCTCCGAATGTGCCCCAGCTGACTCAAATCGATATCGATCTTGACAGGCTGGTGCGCGGCGTCCCACGAAAGCCATGCCACGATCTCGTCATCGATGATCTTGGCCAGATATTTGGGGACCTTCTCCTCCTTCAGGGGGTGGGCAGGGTCTAGGGCCAGGCGTAGACGTTGGTCGCAGGCGCGCATCATCTCACCAAGCTTGCTGCTTTTTTGCCTGCTGCCGTGAATTCGCATGCATTCCCAAAAGCCGTTTTGACAACGGTAAATATGGATGGGGTCCAGACGGTATTCGCAATCCTTGTGGCGCTCGGGCGCAAAGAACACGGCCGAGGCAAACATGGTGTAGGGCATGGCCGTCTCCTCCCCAAACAAGCTCGCCACGATACCGGTCTTTCGGTGCGTGTCATAGTAGCGCGCCATACGGACATACACGGCGCATGCCACGTGGCGTAGATCGCGATGGTGGCCGCGATCGAGTCTTGAGTTATTGAGGTTATACGTGGAGAGGGCATTGATGGCGGCCATGAGTCGCTCCTCGCGCGCCTCGTCGGGCGGAAGGGGGAGCGTAGGCTTGGAGGCCTTGCGACGCGCAGGCGCCAGGTCTGACGGCGTCGGCGCGGGCGCAAGGTCTCGCGCCGCACGCCGCAGTTCGATGAGGGCGTTGTCGAATGCGACGGTTTTAGAGTCGCGAAGTAGCTTGGGGTCGAGTCCGTGGAAAACGGCGTAATCCTGCAGCCACACGCGTGCAAACCGGTCGATGCCGGGCTCGAAGGCGCGATAGGCATCCCAAAAGGCCTTGATTTTGTTAAAACCATCGAGTGGGTCATCTACGCCAATGCCGCAGATCAGCTCATAGAGATACAGGAAGGCAAAGGACGTAGACGTTTCCTCGACGGTTCCGCGGCGCACTTGGGCGCGCCAAGTAAAATAGCCGCGCAGTTGCCGATCACTCATGGCGTTGTAGGTGGGAAAGTACGACTTGAACGTACCGTTGTAGGGACAGTCGTCCTCAAAGTCGGCCATCAGCAGGCCTTGACGGTAGAAGAGCTCAGCTTCCGAAAGCCAGCGTCCCGCACCGCCTTTGGGGTCATCCTGCCAGCGCGATATCTCGCGCATCTTGCGGTACTGGTCGGGAAGGAAATTCTGCATCTGTCGGCCGGTCTTGAGAATCGGCTCGTCAGCATAGACTTCGTTTGAGAAGCGAGCAGACTGATGGGTCCGGGCCTCGGCCATAATGCGCTCGATGAGCATCTTGATGTCCTGGTCGGCCACCGTTTCTCCTCTCCTAACGCAGCTTCGGTGACCTCATATCATAGCACAGCATCAAACAGGTGTTCGAGATACCGCTACGTAGATAGATTTAGAACAGGAGGGCGTAGATGACGGCTATGACAACGGAGGGGAGCATATTGGCCGTGCGGAAGGTCTGAGGACGGATGAGGTTGACGCCGACGCAGAAGATGAGTATAGAGCCCACGAGCGATAGACTGTCGAGGGCGGCGGCGGTCATGATGGGGGAGAGCGCGCCGGCAAACAGCGTAATCGTTCCCTGGAATACGGCAACGGGCAGGGCGGAGAAGATGCAGCCGCGGCCGAGCGAAGCCGTCATGGTGCAGACGATGATGCAGTCCAACGCGCCCTTGAGGGCAAGCGTGGACCAGTCGCCGAGCAAGCCGTCTTGGATTGATCCCACGATAGCCATGGCACCGATGCAGACGGTCAGCGATGTCGAGACAAAGGCATTGGTGAACTCGTTGTCGCCTTCGCTGCCGGTTTTGCGCTTGAGCCATTCGCCCAGATTTTCGATGCCGGCTTCCAGGTTTATGGCCTCGCCGATGAGCGAGCCAAGGGCAAATGAGACGATAAGCATGGTGGTGCCGGTGGTCGCCAGCGTTTTCCCGTCAATGACGAGCATCTTTTGCATGGTGCCGCCCAGGCCGATAAACAGAACGCACAACCCCGACGCCTTCATGAGCGTGTCTTGGATGCGGGGCGTAATGAAGCGCCCGCCCATGAGGCCCAGCAGACCGCCCGCGATCAAAAGCGCGACGTTGATGACCGTTCCCAAACCCGGCATGAACCCTCCCATATTGATGCCAACCTGGCAATCGTAGCAGAATGGGCTGCAGGGTGCGTCATGCCTCATCCTATACGTTATATAAGTGGTATTAACGACGGCATTTGGTGCCCAAGCCTCAGCCTCCCATCACGACATAGGGGCTGTAATCGAAGCACAGCGTCATGAGTCGCTGCGGGGACTCAATGGCCGCGGCGATGATATCGGCATCTCGAGCTCGGTCAAATCCCTCGAGCTCAATTTGATACGAGACGTCTTCCATTTTATGGAGTATCCGGTTATTCAGGAGGTTCTCACCGTCGAATTCCTCGGTTTTGCCTCCATCCGAGGTTACGGCATACAGGTGCAGTTTTGCGGTGGTCGCAGGGTCGACGACCGTGAGGTTGTCGATTTGGTTGGCCGTGCCCTTTGCCCCAAGCAAGGTGAGCAAGGTGGGGGCTACGACCTCGCCCGATGGCAGAAAAACAACTTCGACGGTTTTAGGGAATGCGATAATGGCCGCTTTGCGGACGGGCTTATCGGCAACGGTGACCTCAATGCTCGCGGCGTCGACGGTTTCCGTGCGGTCGAGCGCGACCATCATGCAACAATTGCCCTCGTCGATGTCTGCCGGCATGGGACACCCCAAGTTTTCGCCAGCTTGCGTGCCGCCCACTGCGGCGGCCGTTTCGCTTGGCTCGCTGAAAGTGGCTGAAGGACCGCTCGATGGCGGTGTTATGCCGCCTGGTGCGCCATTGTCCCCAGGCGCTATTTCACCGCTGCTCTCGCTGGAGTCGCTTGCGATGTCACCTGTCGAGGGGGCGAGTCCGACCGCTCCTACTCCGCTCCATTCCATCTCGAGGAGCGCCGGATCGACAAGGGCGTGATGCACATCTTGCGTTTCGGTACTGATATCGACAGGACCGGGATCTGTCCCTCGCGTCAGGCTGAGCGATCCGGTCCGCTGTTTGCCCCGAATCTCCTGGCTTTCTGTGTCGCTCGCGTAGAACATCAGGGCGATCTCGCCATTCGCTGTGGCGTCGGTGCCCACCTTGGTCATTTTCAGCGATGCGGTGAATGAGATGGCGGGCTGCGTGCCATCGGCGCTCGAGGGGACGCAGCCCAGGCATACACCTCCTCCGTCTTCGAAAAATGTGCTGTCGAAGGCGACCGTTGCCCCGTCTGCCGAGTCATCGGACAGGGTGATGTCGAGGCGCAGCTCCACGTCGCAGGAATCGCCATCGGCATCAGTTGCAACCGCGCGCCATGTGAAGATAGCGCATCCCGTTAGAGGACCGTCCGTTGTGCGCGAGTGCTCGGTATCCACGACTATCGAGCTATTTGCGCGGCGACGGAGGCACCCCGAGGTCGAAATGCTTGCCTGCGCAAGGGAGAAGCGTTGGCACGCGATGGCGCTCATCTGGTTTGTGGCGAGACGGTTGACGGCAGGTAAGGGGACGTTCACGGCGGGTGTCGCTAGAGCGGCGACGGGCATGCCGGTGGCAAGCGCGCTGCAGAGCAGGGCAACGGGCAAAAGGTTCTTTGATGCCATGGGTTCTCCTTACCTGTTCTGGACGGTCTCGATTTGCGTGGCTACTGGCTGCGTTTGATGCGCAGGCCAAGGCCGATGGCGCTTGCGCCTGCCGCGGCGATTCCTGCTGCCAGGAGTTGTCGCGTGTCGCCCGTTTGCGCTAGGGGCTCATGTTGGCCACTGCGTTCGAGCTTCGATAGATCGACAGTCACCTGCGTGGCAGCCTGCGCCTGCTCTTGTTGGGCAAAGGCGGCGATTGGGGCAAACGTTACAACGCCGATGATGAGGGCAAGGACAATCGCCTTAGGCCGTGTGCGCACCGGGCTCGACCGTCCACGTAATGCTTGCGACCTGGTCGCCCTCGCCAGTCACATGGAAGATGTCTCGCGTGACGCGGGCGACATTGCCGCTCGTTTTGAGCTTAATCTTGTCCGTACCATCGGCGATGCCCTGGTAGCCCATGTCGAAGGATGCATTTTTGGAAAGGTCGAGACCCGCTTCCTGCGTTGCGGCGTGAGCGTCTTGGAGTGCCTTGTCCGGGCCAACCTTAAAATCGATGGAGTTCTGGGCGGTTCCCGTCTTGGCGTCGGCGACGATGCTCCAGGAGTTCTTGGCGCCGATCTTCATGTTGGTAACGTGGATGCCATAGGCCGAAAGATTGTCGATGGTGGTTGTATTCTCGGAAGGGCCCTGAAGCGTGCCATCGGCCTTGGCGACAAATGGGATGACGGTCGGGGCTTTGAACTTGATGTTGTCGATTTGGGTCCTGATGGTCACGTTGGTGGTTCCAGTGCGTCCCTCCGCCAGGGCGGGGGTCGGCGCGGCACCCATTGAGAGCGCAAGCATCAGCCCCGCGCCCACGACAAGCGCCCTGGTTCCACTCAGGTTCCTGGTGATGTCCATAATCGTTCCTTTCTATTCGTCACGGACCGTTTCCGTGAGGGTTAGACGAAAGCGGCACGGGTGCGCATTTTCATAACAGGTGGCAGGTCTAGTCTTCTGCCTGCGCAACCCGCACCTTGACACGCGTGGGATTGCCATGGACGTCGTAGGTCTTGGCGTCGAGCGCCTGGATCTCGATATACGCCTCGCCTTCTTTGATGTCGCCTGCAGGGCAGGCCTCAACGGTCTTGCCGGTCTCGACCACGCCCGATTCATAGATGGTCTCGTCGTTTTGGATCACGCGGAAACGCTGGGGAAACTTGTTATCCTGGACGTTTTGCACGTTGACCCGCAGCTTGCCGCCTTTCTGTAGCTGGGCGACCGGTGCGACCGAGATCGTCATCATGTTGTCGCGGACGATGGCATCGAGCTCGTCCTGGATTTCCTGACGCGACTTACCCTCTGCCGCTGTGACCGAGGCACCGGTCTCGGCGACAGGCTTTGACTGCCAGGCGTAAAGGCCGACGGCGATAAGGGCGCAGGCGATGGCCAGGCAGACAACGCCGAGCCTTTTTCGATGTTTTGACCCTAGGGGGCTCGACTGCTTCCTTGCGCTCATGCGGCATCCTTAGTGGTATAGACGCGCGCGAACGTGGACGGATCGGCACCAAAGAGCATGTGGAGCATGAGGCGTCGCGAGTAGATGAGCTCGTCGAAGTTTGGGTCGAGTTTGATGTCGTGGATGTGGGCGATGTGGTGAGCGAGTGCCGAAAACGATTCGGGATCGCAAATCACGTCGGTGGTGACGTGATAGACAGCCGCATCGGGAAATGCCTCCTCGTCGAAGGGCAGAAGATACGGGTCGTCGTCAACTTCGATAGCGACGCCGTACTGGGGCCAGTAATATGCCATGGGAACCTCCCTGTTTTTGGGCCAAACCTTCCATTGGCTTTGGCTGTCGATGCCGACCGTATCAGCCGTAACTTGACCAATTTCTGACCAAATGCTTGACGGATTTACATCGCCGCAGGTGAGAGAGGGTAAAAAATATCTCAACTTTTTTCGGGCGCCAATTGCATGCGTGGCAGCGATGGGAAGGAGCGCGTTAAATAGAGCGCCTGCCGAGAAAACGCTGCCGCTCGCCGAATTGCGCAAACGTAAAATTCGCCAATTATGGAGACGGTCTCAGTCACGTCGACGAAACGATGCGGTAACATCTCCCTGCAAACACTGTAGTTAACTAAAGGGGGAGTTCGCGTGTCTGCAGCCATCAAACCCTTCGGCGACGAGTTCGAAGAATATGGTCGCGATGAATCTCGCACATCGGGCGAGGCGTCGAGCATCTCGTTTCCGACAACGGAGGACGAAGTCCGCGCCATTCTGCGAAAGCTCCATGCCGAGCATGTTCCGATAACGGTCCAGGGTGCTCGGACCGGTCTGGCTGCCGGTGCCGTGCCCCACGGCGGCCACATCCTCAACACTTCTCGTATGAATCGCTACCTGGGTCTTCGCCGCGACGAGCGAGGCCGTTTTCTGCTGCGCGTGGAGCCGGGCGTCGTGCTTTCGGAGTTGCGCAAGCAGCTGGGTAAGAAGGCATTGCCGACCGCTGACTGGGATCAGGTATCGCTTGAGGCCTATGAGGAGTTCCAGGCAGCTCCTGAGCAGTTCTTTCCCACCGATCCCACCGAGGCATCTGCCTGCCTGGGCGGCATGGCGGCGTGCAATGCCTCTGGTGCCCGCAGTTACGCCTACGGCCCCATGCGCCCGCACGTTACGGGGCTTCACGTGGCACTGGCGGACGGCGACCTGCTTGAGCTTCATCGAGGTCAGGCGCACGCTGACGCACGCCACTTGTCGCTCGTGACAGCGGAAGGCCGCGCGCTCGAGCTGGATCTTCCCGGCTATACCATGCCCAAGACCAAAAACGCGTCGGGTTATTTCGTTGCGGACGATATGGACGCCATCGACCTCTTTATCGGTGCGTGCGGCACACTCGGCGTCATTACCGAGCTCGAGATCGCCCTGCAGGCGGCACCTTCGGTCGTATGGGGCGTGAGCTGCTTTTTCGACAGCGAGAACAAGGCAGTGTCCTTTACCGATTCCGTGCGCCCCGTGCTGTCCCATGCCGCCGCTATTGAGTATTTCGATGCCGGCGCCTTGGATATCCTTCGCCGCCAGCGCGAGCAGTCGACCGCGTTTGCCTCGCTGCCGGCACTCGACGATGAGGCAAAGGTCTGTATTTACGTGGAACTCGACTGCGACGACGAGGCTCAAGCGACTGAGGAGCTGTACCACCTGGGATGGGTTTTGGAGCTTGCGGGCGGCCGCGATGACGCGACCTGGGTTGCGCGCACCGAGGTCGATCGCGAATGCCAGCGGTTCTTCCGCCACGCCGTCCCCGAGAGTGTCAACATGCTCATCGATGAGCGTCGCCGCACCGACCCCACCATTACCAAACTGGGGTCGGATATGTCGGTACCCAACGCGCGCCTGGCCGATGTCGTTGCCTTCTATCGCCGCACGCTGGCCGAAAGCGGGCTTGAGTCTGCCGCCTGGGGACATATCGGCAACAACCATCTGCATGTGAATATCCTGCCGCGCGATGCGCAGGACTACCGTCGCGGTGGTGAGCTGTTTGCCCGGTGGGCTGCGGAGGTAACGGCTATGGGCGGCGCCGTCTCTGCCGAGCACGGCGTCGGCAAGATCAAAGCGGGCTTTTTGGAGACGATGTACGGCCACGAGGCCATGGTCGAATCGGCTCGACTCAAGCTGCAGCTCGATCCTGCCGGGCAGCTGGGTCGTGGCAACCTATTTTCGGAGAAGCTCTTGGATGAACTCGTCCAGAAAGGGGGCGCGTGAAGATGAGCGATTTCCATATGGTGGTGTGCGTCAAGGCGGTACCGGGAAGCACCGAGGTCAAGATGGACCCCAAAACCAATACCATCGTGCGTGATGGCAAGCAGGCGGTCATTAATCCCTTCGATGCAAGTGCCCTCGAATGCGCGCTGGCGCTCAAGGACGACTTTATCGGCTTTGGCATGGATGTGCGCGTGACGGTGGTGTCGATGGGTATCCCTGCAACCGAATCGCTGCTGCGCGACTGCATTGCCCGCGGCGCCGATGATGCGCTGCTGCTGACCGATCGCGCCTTTGCGGGCGCGGACACGTTGGCGACCACCTATGCCCTCAAATGCGGTATCGAGGCGCTCGACGAGGACTTCGACCTGCTCATCTGCGGCAAGATGGCGGTAGATGGCGATACCGCCCAGATTGGCCCCGAGCTGGCCGGCGCCTTCGAGATTCCCTGCGTGACCGATGTGAGCTGCGTGCAGAGCGCAGGTTTTACGACGTGCGGTGCGCTTTCGCTCGTTCACGGTTGCGATGCCGGCGAGGAGACGGTCTATCTGGAGATGCCGTGCGCGATGACGACCGCCAAGGAGATCGGCCAGCTGCGCATGCCGAGCATCGCCGGCATTCGCGCGGCCGAAGATGCGGATGTGCGGGTGGTCTGTGCTGCCGATGTACATGCTGACCCTTCGCGTTGCGGCCTTACCGGATCGCCGACGCAGGTCGTGCGCTCGTTTGTGCCCGACCGCGACCAAACGTGCGAGGCCATCGAGGGCACGCCGGTCGAGCAGGCGGCAAAGATTGCCAAGATTATCGAGGGGATGGCATAGATGAGCGGACTGATAATCGATAGCGAGGCGTGCGTTGGCTGTGGCCGCTGCGTTCGCGCCTGTGCCTCGGGTGGCATTGTGATGGAGGGCGAGCGCCCCAACCGCTGCACCCATGTGACCGACGGCTGTATCTTGTGCGGCGGGTGCGTCGACGCCTGCCCCGTCAATGCCATTTCGATCGAGCGCGACGAGGCCGCTGGCGCGGTTGACCTCGATGCGTATCGAGACATATGGGTATTCGTTCAGACCGACGATCACGATGTCGTGGCTCCGGTGGCCTACGAGCTCATGGGTAAGGGGCGCGAGCTTGCCAATGCTCGCGGTTGCCGTCTGGTGGCATTGGCCGGCATGGGCCCCGAGGGCTCGCTTGAGGACCTGGAGCATCTGGTCTGCGCCGGTGCCGACGAGGTCGTGGTCTGCCGCGACGAGCGACTGCGCCAAAACGATGCGGAGATCTATGCTCGTCTCATCTGCGATTTGGTGGCCGAGCGCAGACCCGAGGCCATTCTGTACGGCGCAACCGCCTTTGGTCGTGAGCTGGCGCCCGGTGTGGCCGTACGCTTGCAGACGGGCCTTACGGCCGACTGTACGGTGCTTTCGATGGATACGGAGACGGGTCTACTGCAGCAGACCCGCCCGGCGTTTGGCGGCAACTTGATGGCCACCATTATCTGCCCCAATCATCGGCCGCAGATGGCAACGGTGCGCCCCGGCATCTTTGGGGCACCCAAGTTTGACTACAGCCGCTCTGGCACGATTACCCAGGTATCGCTTGCGAATGATGTTAAGGCCCGTGTCGAGATCTCGATTCCCGCCGAGGAGTGGGGGCAGCAGGCATCAATTGCCGATGCCGAGCGCCTGGTCGTGGTGGGCCGCGGCATCGGCTCCAAGAAGAATCTGCCCCTGATGCGAAAACTCGCCGATGCCTTGGGTGCCGAGCTTGGTTGCACGCGTCCCGTTGTGGAGGCAGGCTGGTTGGAGTATCGCCACCAGATTGGCCAGACCGGCGTGTCGGTTTCGCCCAAGCTCCTTGTGAGTATCGGCGTTTCGGGCGCTATCCAGCATCTTGCCGGCATCGGCGGCGCGGAGTGCATCATCGCTGTCAACGAGGACCCGGATGCCCCCATCTTCGGCGCTGCGCAGTACAAAGTTGTCGGTGACGCCGTCGAAGTTGTCGAGGAGCTTCTGGCCCAGCTCGAGCGCTAGGCGCTGGCCAGCCAGGCTCGCATCTCTTTCTTTAGGCGTTCCCAGGTCGCTTGCGTGGCGGGGTCGGTAAAGGGCCGCACGATGCCAAAAGGTGCGTCGAGCAGGCGGTAGATATCGCCCTGCTTGCGCGTCAGCGCGCGGCTTGCCGGATAGACGAGCTCAAACATAAAGCAGATAAGCCCCACCAAGTAGTCCGCGGGCTCATCGCGCTCATCGCGCGTGACGCAGCGGTGCTCGTCAAAGGCAGCCAGCGTCGGTGCCGAGAAGTGGCTGGCAAGAAACACGTCCTCATCCACTTTGAGGATGGTGTCGATGGTGCTGTCGGCGATGGTGCGCATAATGTCGACCTTGTCGCCATCGCGCACAATATCGCAGAAGCGCCGCGTGCGCTCGTCGAGCTGCGCGGGTAGACGGAAATCGCTGTGATAGGCAATGCTTGCGCGAATCAACTCGTCTTCTACCGGATCGTCGATAAAGTCGCGGATACTTGTTGTCGCGGGCGCGTCTGCAGGGTTTTCGCCAAAGAGAACCTCGACGCCCAACGCCGCATGACTCATGCTCTCGGCATCCTTAAACGTGTCCCAGCGTCGCAGCTGCTCAAAGCGGCCCATATCGTGCAGCAGGCCGCAAAGCCACGCTAGGTCAATGTCCTGAGGTGACCAGCCCTGTTCGCGTGCCACGGCATCGCATGCCTCGGCAACGTGGTACGTATGCTCGATTTTGAGCGCGATACGCGGATTGGCGGCATCGTAGGCATCGGTGTAGGTCTTGAAGGCCGCGGCAGCCCGCGTTCGATCGATAGCTGTCATAATGACTTCCTAAAAAGTTGTGTCTTTCTGTGTCTTTCGATCCGGTGGCAATTGTAGGTGAACTCGGTTGCCATCGGGCGATGGTTCTGCCGCGTCGTTGAATGCGGCTCGGAAATCTTGTCGGGGCGAGGAACGCTATGGTGCTCAAAATCGTTAAAACCGTCTGGCCGGTGATGCTTACCTATGTTGCGATAGCCGCGCCGTGCGGAATGATTATGGCGCAGACGGGAATGGAACCCTGGATGGTTTTTGCCCTGAGCAGCACGTTCGTGACGGGCAGCGGGCAGTTTATGATCTGTAATCTGTGGCTAGCAGGCGTGCCTGCGGCGTCGATCGTCGCGAGCGTCGCCGCAATCTCCTCGCGCTTTGCGCTTTACTCGGCATCGATCGCACCGCATTTGAGGGGTGCTTCGAAGCGTCAGACGCTGGCTGTTGCCGCGACACTTACCGAGGAGGCATACGGCATTTCGCTTGCCAAGTTGGTTAAAGGGGAGGATTGGGGTCCGCTCGAGTCCTTTGTGCTCAACGTGATCCTCATCGCAACATGGGGCGTTTCGTGTACGACGGGCGCCATCGTCGGCGCCGTTGTCGATGTTCCCACCGCTATTGCGGGTTTTGTCTGCACATCGCTCTTTATCTGCCTACTCTTTTCGCAGCGACTGTCGCGCGGCAATGTCGTAGCTGCCGGTTTGGCTGCGGTGTCCGTCGCCATATGCAAGTTCTTGGGGTGGACGAATATCGCCGTGCCGGCAAGTGTGCTCGTCGGCGTTGTCACGGCACTCGCGTGCGATGTCCTCGCCGAGGGAAGGGGCGCTCGCGATGCCCGTTAATGAGTTTTTGGTCCTATGGCTGTCGTCATGGGCGGCCATCGCGTTTTTCCGCATTGCCCCGGCGTTTGCCTTGCGCGGGAGAACGCTGTCGCCCCGCGTTACCGAGGCCTTGAGTTATATTCCGCCTGCCGCCTTTGCGGCGCTGGTTGCCAACGATTTGATAAGCCCTGGCGCTTTCGACGCCGGCTTGTGGCAGGGCTTGATTCCCTGGATTGCGGCTGTCGGCGTCGTGGCGGTGGCAATCAAGACAAAGTCGATGTTGTGGTGCTGCGTCTCGGGCATCGTGTTCTATATCGTTTTGAGCTTCATATAAGAGCGGGGCACGTTTAGCGTCCCGGCACAACGAATCGAATTTCTCACCGAGCCGGTCTGCTTCTTCTGGTACCATGGTCAAACTTTACTGTAGCAAAGTGTGACGTGGGCTTTTGTTCTGCGTCAGCGGAAATGGGGGTTTCATGGCACAGGAAGCGACCGCCAACGAGCAAAAGAAATTCAAAGTCCCGCGTATCCCGGGTGACATCATGATCTACCCGATGATCGTTGGCCTTTTGCTCAATACCTTCTGCCCGCAGGTCTTTGAGATCGGCGGCTTCTTTACCGCCGCCTGCCGCGGTGGTTCCAACACCATCGTCGCCGCGATCCTGCTGTTTGTGGGTGCCGGCATCAGCTTTAAGTCCACGCCGGGCGCTATCAAGACCGGCATCGTCGTGCTGATCCCCAAGCTTGTTGTTGCGGCCGCGTTGGGCCTGGGCGTCGCGTACTTCTTTAACGATAACCTTTTGGGTCTGAGCTCGGTCTCCATCATCGGCGGCATTACGTTTTGCAACATGGCGCTCTACACGGGCATCATGGGCGAGTTCGGCGACGAGTCCGAGCAGGGCGCTGTCGGTATCCTGTTCTTTACGGCCGGCCCCGCCGTCACGATGATCATCCTCGGTGTCTCGGGTCTCGCCAACATCCCCGTCGGCACCATCATCGGCTCCATTTTGCCGCTTGTTATCGGCATGGTTCTGGGCAACTTGTTCCCGTTCATCAAGAACCTGCTGGTTCCCGGCGCCAATCCTGCGATTGCCGTTATCGGTTTTCAGCTCGGTGCGTCCATGAGTCTTTCGAGCTTTATCACCGGCGGCATTTCGGGCATCCTGCTGGGCCTCATCACGCTCTTTATCGTCGGTCCCATTACCTTTGCCTTCGAGCGCCTGTGCGGCGGCAATGGCAAGGCCGCTGTGGCTTGCTCCACTATCGCCGGCACGGCTATGACCACGCCGGTCGCCCTCGCCGAGGTAGCTCCGCGCTATGCCGAGCTTGCGCCCACCGCGTATGCGCAGATCGCCACCGCCGTCATCATCACAGCAATCATGGCCCCGATTCTGACCGGCTGGGTCGACAAGAAGTTTTGCCAGGGCAAGGAGGATCTGTCGCCTGCCGGTGTCGAGGCCATCGAGGAGGCCGTCGCGACCGACATCGATGGCGAATAGCAATCGCTACCAATCAATGATGCCGGAGTGCAATTCGCGCCGTTTGAGCGCCCGAACGATGACTGTTTTGCAGTGACGTTCGGGCGCTCTGCTATGATTCCCCCTACCCCTGCGGGTAGGGGGTGTTTGTTGCCCAGACCAGAATCGGGCGATTCTGACCACTTGAATATTGAAGGGATGGCGTCTAGTGGTTAAGGCACTCAAAATCGAGATATTCCTGCTATGCATGATTGTTCTTATCGGGCTTGCCGCACGAAGCCGCCGCTCCTTGTTCTCGAGCACCCAGCAGCTTCTGTTTAGCATGCTGGGCTACACGTCTGCAGCCTACATTTTCTTCGATATGATCTGGACGCTCTCGGACGGCGTGAGCACTCCTGTAGGCATCACGGCCAACTGGATTTCCAACGCGGTCTCGTTTTCGCTGTTCGCCATCGCGTGCCTCATTTGGTTTTTCTATTCCGAGACAGTGCAGGGCTCACGCCTTTTGACCGCGCGCTATAGGGTGGCGCTCGTGACGTTGCCAACCGTATTGGTGGTCGTGCTGGCATTTACCAGCTACTGGACGCACACTATGTTCTATATCGATGCACAGGGCGTATATCGTCGCGGAGCGCTTTATATGATTCAGCCTATCGTTAGCTACTGCTACATCATATATACGTCTTTGCATGCCTTTATTCAGACTCGAAAAGTCGAAAGTCTGCAAAAGAAGGCCATTTATCGCACCCTCGCCTTTTTTGCGGTTCCCGCTCTGGTGGGCGGTACCTTCCAGGTTTTGTTTTCGGTACCGGGCCTTTGTGTCGGTATAACGCTGAGCATCCTGCTGCTCTACATCATCTACCAGGAGCAGCTGATCTCGACCGACCCGTTGACTGGCCTCAACAATCGCAACCGTTTTGAGACCTATATGCTGTCGCTCTTTTCAAATGTGGATCAGGCCGAAGATGTATATCTGCTTATGATGGACGCTGACGGCTTTAAGCAGATTAACGACCGGTATGGACATGTTGAGGGCGATCATGCCCTCCAGGTCATATCTGCTACGCTCAAAGAGGTCTGCTCGGCGTCTGGTGGCTTTATCGCACGTTATGGCGGCGATGAGTTTGTGGTGCTTCAAAAGGCGACGGCGGAGCAGCACATCATGTGTCTGTGCGCGGCAATCAGCGACGAGCTCGCGCGCGCCGAGGTCCCGTATCTGTTGCGGATGTCCATCGGCTACGCACGGGTTGGTGATGGCGTCGATACCTGGCAAGACTTGCTTCGCGCTGCCGACGCGGAGCTCTACCGCGTAAAGCGCGAGAAGAAGAAAGCCGGCGTCCAGATACGCTAGAAAAAAGGGCGAACGCTGGCGTGCGTTGCGGCCCTCAGCTCACCGATGTACTCCATTAAGCTAAAGCATGTGAATCTCCTCTACTAAATAAGGGCAGTTCGTTAGGCCTTTTTGGGTTTGTTGACGATGATGATGCCGCCGCAGACCAACAGCAGGGCAACGATGACGGTAACGGGGCTCGTGCCAGCGCCCTCGCCGAGCAGCAGCGCGCTCAGCACCACACCAAAGACGGGGTTCATAAACCCAAAGACCGAGACGCGGCTGACGGGGTTGACGGCAAGCAGGCGCGACCACAGCGAGTAGGCGACCGCGGAGATAAGCGCCATGTAGATGATGAGCGCGATGGCGGGGGCAATCGCCGTGGGGGAGAGCGCGCCACCCATCAAAAAGCCGATGGCGGTGAGGACCAGGCCGCCGACCAAGAACTGCCACCCGGCAAGCAAGACGCCGTCGTGCTCGCGCGAGAAGATACCGATCAGGCAGGTCGAAAGGGCACCCGCGACGGTGGAGGCCAGGATAAAGCCCTCGCCGTCGAGCGCAAAGCCAAAGGTGCCGTCCGCGCCCGAAAGGTTGACGAGCGCGACGCCGGCAAAGCCCAGCATACAGCCAAGCACCTTGGCCGTATCGAGCTTCTCGGTGCGAAACGCCAGGGCGGCAAAGAGGATTGCGAGGAAGTTGGCGCTGGCTTCGATGATGGAACTCGACATAGCGCTTGCCCGGGAGAGACCAAGGTAGAAAAAGAAGTACTGGCCGATGGTCTGGAAGAGCGACAAGATGCAGATGGGCTTGATATCGCGCGCTTGCGGAACGAGTGGACGGCGCTGAGCCGCACTCATCCCAACGATAACCAGGGCGCCGGCAAGCGTGAAGCGCAAGCCCGCAAAGAGCAGCTGTGAGGCGCTATCGTGAGCGGGGATGCCAAAGAGGCCGTAGCCGATCTTGATGCAGGGGAAAGCCGACCCCCAGAGCGCACAGCAGACGAGACAGCCCAGGATGAGTCCGGGCAGGGTGGCGAGATACGGCTTGCGGCTTTCCATGATGTCCTTCCTACATGCGCGAAGCAAAAAAGAACCCGCCACCGGATGCGTCGGTGGCGGGTGATGTTACCCGAAGGGATTGTACCCGATGGGAAAGGTTTAGGCGAAGTAGGCTACGCCGCCCTCAAAGATCGGCATGAACTTGTCGCCGGGGACATGCTCGGGCACGTTGCGGTACAGGTTGTCGCCGCGACGCTCGGCATGGCCCATCTTGCCCAGGACGCGGCCGTCGGGGCTCGTGATGCCCTCGATGGCGAGTGCGGAGCCGTTGGGGTTGACGGAAAGATCCATGCCGGGCTTGCCGTCCTCGCCCACGTACTGCGTAGCGACCTGGCCGTTTGCAATCAGCTGGGCGAGCACTTCGTCATTGGCGACAAAGCGGCCCTCGCCGTGGCTGATGGCGACGGTGTAGGGGTCGTCCAGGCTGCACTGCGACAGCCACGGGGACAGGTTGGACGAGATGCGGGTGCGCACCAGGCGGCTCTGATGGCGACCGATGGTGTTGAACGTCAGCGTGGGCGCATCGGGCGTGGCGTCGACGATGTCGCCGTAGGGCACCAGGCCGAGCTTGACCAGGGCCTGGAAGCCGTTGCAAATGCCCAGCATCAGGCCGTCGCGGGCCTGGAGCAGGTCGCGGACTGCTTCGGTGACCTCGGGAGCGCGGAAGAACGCCGTGATGAACTTCGCGGAGCCATCGGGCTCGTCGCCGCCCGAGAAGCCGCCGGGGATCATGACGATCTGGCTTGCACGGATGCGGCGGGCAAGCTCGTGGGTGCTCTCGGCGACGGCCTCGGGCGTGAGGTTGTTGATCACGAAGGTGTCGGCCTCGGCACCGGCGGCACGGAAGGCGCGGGCGCTGTCGTACTCGCAGTTGTTGCCGGGGAACACGGGGATGATCACGCGCGGGCGGGCGATCTTGGCGCCGCCGTACACGTGGATGTCCTTGGCGCGGAAGTCGATGGTCTCGACCTCGGGGGTCTCGCCGGCGCTGCGGTAGGCGAAGACGCTCTCGATGCCGCTCTCCCAGGCTTCCTGGAGCTCGGCGAGCTCGATGACCTCGGAGCCGGTGTCGATGACATAGCCCTCGACGGTGGTGCCCAGGGGCTCGACGACAACGCCGTCGGCGACCTCGGGCAGCTTGGCGTCCTCGGCGAGCTCGACGATAAAGCTGCCGTAGAGCGGGGTGAAGAGGCTCTCCACGTCCACATCCTCGGCAAGCTCGATGCCGATCTGGTTGCCGACGCACATCTTAAAGAGGCTCTCGGCGCCGCAGCCGTAGCCGGGCGTGGAGACGGCCAGGGCGTCGCCAGTGGCGGTGAGCGCCTCGACGGCGTCAAATGCGGCGAGCAACTGCTGGGCGTCGGGTCGGTAGTCCTCACCGTAGGTAGCGGGGGCGATGCGGACGACGCGGTGCGTCAGGCCCTTGAACTCAGGGGAGACGGCGCGCGCCGCGCGGCCCACGGCCACAGCGAAGCTGATCAGAGTCGGCGGAACGTTGAGCTCGCCGGCTTCGTCCTCAAACGAGCCGCTCATGGAATCCTTGCCACCGATGGCGCCGGCACCCAGGTCGACTTGGGCCATGAGGGCGCCCAGGACGGCCGCCGTGGGCTTGCCCCAGCGTTCGGCCTCGGTGCGCAGACGCTCGAAGTACTCCTGGAAGGAGAGATAGGCGCGCTTGTGCTCAAAGCCGGCAGCCACGAGCTTGGCGATGGACTCGACCACGGACAGGTAGGCGCCAGCAAACTGGTCGGCTTCCATCAGGTAGGGGTTGAAGCCCCATGCCATGGCGCTTGCCGTGGTGGTCTCGCCGTCCACGGGGAACTTGGCGACCATGGCCGAGCTCGGGGTGAGCTGCGTCTTGCCGCCAAAAGGCATGAGCACGGTCGCGGCACCGATGGTGGAGTCGAAGCGCTCGGAAAGGCCCTTGTTGGAGGCAACGTTGAGGTCGGTGACAAGCGAGGTCATGCGCTCGGCAAGTGTGGTGCCGGCCCAGCTGGGCTGCCACACGCTGCGGGCGCACACGTGGGCGACCTGGTGCTTGGGTGCGCCGTTGGAGTTGAGGAACTCGCGGGATAGGTCGACGATGGCGACACCGTTCCAGGCCATGCGCATGCGCGGCTCGGCGGTAACCTCGGCGATAACGGTCGCCTCCAGGTTCTCCTCGGCGGCGTAGCCCATGAACTCCTCGACGTCACCGTCGGCGACGGCGCAGGCCATACGCTCCTGGGACTCGGAGATGGCGAGCTCGGTGCCGTCCAGGCCGTCGTACTTCTTGGTCACGGTGTCCAGGTCGACATACAGGCCGTCGGCAAGCTCGCCCACGGCGACCGAGACGCCGCCGGCGCCAAAGTCGTTGCAGCGCTTGATCAGGCGACAGGCGTCGCCGCGGCGGAAGAGGCGCTGCAGCTTGCGCTCGACCGGGGCGTTGCCCTTCTGGACCTCGGCGCCCGAGGTCTCGATGGACTCGGTGTTCTGGGTCTTGGAGGAGCCGGTGGCACCACCGATGCCGTCACGGCCGGTGCGGCCGCCCAGCAGGATAATCTTGTCGGTGGGGGCGGGGCACTCGCGACGCACGTGGTTTGCCGGGGTAGCGCCCACGACGGCGCCGACCTCCATGCGCTTGGCCACGTAGCCGGGGTGATAGAGCTCGTTGACCTGGCCGGTGGCAAGGCCGATCTGGTTGCCGTAGCTGGAGTAGCCGGCGGCGGCGGTGGTTACGAGCTTGCGCTGCGGCAGCTTGCCCTCGAGCGTCTCGGAAACCGGGACGGTGGGGTCGCCGGCGCCGGTGACGCGCATGGCTTGGTACACATAGCTGCGGCCCGAGAGCGGGTCGCGGATGGCGCCGCCCACGCAGGTGGCGGCACCGCCGAAGGGCTCGATCTCGGTCGGGTGGTTATGGGTCTCGTTCTTAAAGAGGAACAGCCAGTCCTGGTCCTCGCCATCGACATCGACCTTTACCTTGACGGTGCAGGCGTTGATCTCCTCGGACTCATCGACATCGGTCATGACGCCGGTCTTCTTGAGGTACTTGGCGCCGATGGTGCCCATGTCCATGAGGCAGACGGGCTTGGCGTCGCGGCCGAGCTCGTGGCGCATCTCCATGTAGCGGTCGAAGGCCTGCTGCACCACGGCGTCGTCGATCGTCACGTCATCCAGGACGGTGCCGAAGGTGGTGTGGCGGCAGTGGTCGGACCAATAGGTGTCGATCACGCGGATCTCGGTGATGGTGGGGTCGCGATCCTCATCGCGGAAGTACTGCTGGCAGAAGGCAATGTCCGCCTCGTCCATAGCAAGGCCGCGATCGGCGATAAAGGTGGCAAGGCCGGCCTCGTCGAGCTCGCGGAAGCCGTCGAGCACCTCGACGGGTTGGGGCTCGGGCGTCTCCATGTACAGCGTCTCGGGCAAGTCGAGCGAGGCGATGCGCGCCTCGACGGGGTTCACCACGTAGTGCTTGATGGCCTCGATGGCGGCTTCGTCCAGAGCGCCCGAGATCATATAGACCTTGGCGGAGCGCACGGCGGGGCGCTCGCCCTGGCTGATGAGCTGCACGCACTCGCTGGCGGAGTCGGCGCGCTGGTCAAACTGGCCAGGCAGGAATTCGACGGCAAAGACGGCGCTATCGCTTGCGGGGAGCTCGTCGTAGGTCACATCGACCTGGGGCTCGCTAAAGACGGTCGGCACGCAGGAGCGGAAAAGCTCCTCGTCGATGCCCTCGACGTCGTAGCGGTTGATGATCCTCAGGGCCTCGATGCCCTTGATGCCGAGAATCTCGGTCAGCTCGCCCTTGAGCTGCTGAGCCTCGACGTCGAACCCGGGTTTCTTCTCCACGTAGATACGAGAGACCATTGGTTCCTGCCTTCCTGATCGGTTGGGCGTACGGTACGGTATGCGGCAGCGGTCGGTTTGCGGGGTCTGCCCTGCGGTCGCCTTGAGCCACATGTTTGTAAACCTCACTATGATACGACAGCTCGCGGCGCGTTGAGGACGGCGAGGGTGCTACAGTGATGCGCAAACAAGAGAAAGGCATCACATGGCATTCGTTTCACTCGCCATCATCGCGCTCGTGGCCTTTGCAAGCCCCTTCATCGCCTCGGCGATTCCCGGAAAGCCCGTTCCCGAAACGGTCTTTTTGCTCGTGTTCGGCGCGGTGCTGGGACCCCATATGCTTGGCGTCATCCATGTAGATGCCGAGGTCTCGCTCGTGTCAGAGCTCGGTCTGGCATTTTTGTTCCTGCTTGCCGGCTTTGAGATCGATCCCAAGAACATCACGGGCGTCGAAGGCCGCTACGGTATGGCCACGTGGGCTGTCACATTTTGTATCGCCTGGCTTGCCGTGCGCTTTACCCCGTGGTTCTCGGTCAGCCATTTCGACGGTATCGCCGTGACGCTCGCCTTGACCTCGACGGCGCTTGGAGCGCTCATGCCCATCTTGCGCGAGCGCTCGCTCACCGGCACGCGTGTGGGCGACTCGATTCTCGCGTATGGTACTTGGGGCGAGCTCGGTCCCGTGCTCGCCATGTCGGTGCTGCTGTCTGCCCGTACGGGCATCGAGACGCTTGTGATCCTTGGCCTGTTTGCTGTGGTCTGCGTGTTGCTGGCCGTGGTCCCCAGCCGCTCCAAACGCATCGGCAGCCGTTTTTTCGCCTTTATTCAGGAGCGCGCCGATACCACATCGCAGACGTTCGTGCGCCTGACGGTGCTTATTTTGGTCACGCTCGTGGCGTTTTCCGCCATTTTTAGCCTCGATATCGTGTTGGGCGCTTTTGCCGCCGGCTTTGTCCTGCGCTACATCATCCCCGAGGGCAACCATACGCTCGAGACCAAGCTCGACGGCCTGGCCTACGGCTTTTTGATTCCGGTGTTCTTTACCGTATCGGGCGCGAAGATCGATCTGACGGCCGTGGTGTCGCGCCCCGGGCTGCTCGTGGGCTTTATCGTGGCGCTGCTGATTATTCGTGCGGTGCCCATTCTTATTTCCATGAGCATTTGTTCTGCGACGCGCGATGTGTCGGCGTATGGCCGCATCACCGTGGCGCTCTACTGCACCACGGCGCTGCCGATCATCGTTGCCGTGACAAGCGTGGCCGTCAACGCGGGCGCGCTGTCGCAAGATATTGCGTCGGTCATGGTTGCCGCCGGTGCCATTACGGTGTTCTTGATGCCATTGCTCGCGCAGCTCTTCTACCGCGTGGTCGATGCCGCACCGGTCGCCGCCGTGGCAGAGGTTGCCGAGCATCCATCCGATGCGCTCGACATCCTGCGTGCCCATCACGATTTGGCGAGCCTGCTCGCACGCGAGCACGAGCTGCTGACCTCGCATGGTCACGGTCGCGTATTCGAGGGTCTGCCTACGCTCGATACGATTGCCGAGCGTCTTTCCGCCGAGGCGGCGAGCGGCCACATCGATGCCCGCATCGTGGACGCGGCGCACCTGCTTGCCGATAAGACCTATGGAGACGAGATCGACACGTCCGAGCTGACTCCGCATGAGCGTCGCCGCCTGGAGCGCGCCAAGCTCGCCGTGCGCGAATACCGCCGCCGCATGCTGGAGCTCTATGCGCGCGATGAAGCCCAGGACGACGACGGTAAGTAGTAAGGAATGCCGGGATACGGGTTCCGTCCAAATAATAGAAGGCGCGCTGCCTGCGGTTGATGCAGACAGCGCGCCTTTTGCGTTGGGCCTCGTTGAGGTTCGAAGTCGTGGCTTGTGGCCCCTTAGGAACGGGCGGCTCCGTCGACGGGGAGCACGGCGCCCGTGACATAGGAGGACATGTCGCTCGCAAGGAAAACGAAGGCGTTGGCAACGTCCTCGGGCTCGCCCATGCGACCCAGGGGAATGGTGGCGATGATGGGCTTAATAACCTCTTCGGGCAGGTTGGCGACCATATCGGTCTTGGTTACGCCAGGCGCGACGGCGTTGACGCGAATACCCATGGGGGCGAGCTCGCGCGAGAGCGACTGGACCATGCCGTTGACGGCAAACTTGGACGTAGGATAGCCGACGCCGGAGGGCTGGCCATACTTGGCGACCATTGAACTCGTGGTGGTGATGGTGCCGCCGTGGCCGGCCTCGGTCATGATCTTGGCGGCAGCCTGGTGACCATTAAAGACGGCGACGACATTGAGGTCCATGACCTTTGCAAACTCTTCTGCCGTGTAATCCAAAAGGGGCGAGCGCTGGGAGATGCCGGCGTTGTTGACGACCGTGTCCAAGCCGCCCATATCGGCGGCAGCCTGGGTAAAGGCCTCGGTTACGGCTTCGAGCGAGGTGAGGTCGCAGGAGCGACCCCAGACCTTGGCCTCGGGATAGGCGGCTGTCAGCTTCTCAACGGCCGCGTCGGCAGTCTCCTGGCGCGAGCCAAAGACGGTGACGGCGGCGCCTTCCTCGATAAAACGGCAGGCGATGGCATAGCCGATACCGCGCGTGCCTCCGGTGATGATTGCTTTCTTGCCCTCGAGCAGCATATCGCTTCCTCTCTTATGCGGATGGATACTTGCAGCACAGCATAGTGGCGGCAAAAAACAGCTGACGCCGCATATCGGTAAACGGTATCCACGGTTGTTGACGAACGGTCAAGTTGTTCAAACGTTAGTCGACCACTTCGTGCAAAAGATGCAACTAAAAGGGGCTCCCATCCAATCGGACGGGAGCCCCTCATGCGTTATTTGATTTGCCGAGAATCAGGCTAGTTGGCCATGACGCCTTCGGTCCAGGCCTCGACGTCCTCGATACGCAGGACGTTGGCGACCTCGGCCACGCAGTCGACGCTGGCAAGCTCGGCGGCGGCAGCCTGGACGTCCTTCTCGAGCGCGCGGTGCGTCAGGAAGATGACCGAGCAGGCATCGCTGACGCCCGACTTGCCGTCCTCGACCTGGTTGATGAGCGAGATCGAGATGTTGTGCTTGGCAAAGATATCGACCGTCTCGGACAGGGCGCCCACGCGGTCGGCGACCTTCAGGCGCACATAGTACTTGGTCTGGATCTCGTCCATGGGCTTAAAGGCGAGGTTGTGGCCATAGGGCTCAATCTCGGGCAGCGGAGCCACGCCGCGGCTGATCTGCTCGGAGAGCGACAGGATATCGCCCACGACGGCGCTCGCGGTGGGGAAGGAGCCAGCTCCGGCACCGTAGAACATGGTCTCGCCTACGGCGTCGCCTACCACGTAGACGGCGTTCATGGCGTCGTTGACCTTGGCGAGCATGTGGTCGGCGGGGATCAGCGTGGGGTGCACGCGAACATCGACGCCGGCGTCGGTGTTGCGGGCGATACCGAGCAGCTTAATGGTGTAACCGAGCTCGCGGGCCTGGGCGATGTCCTCGGCGCCGATGGTACGGATACCCTGCTGGTACACATCATCAGTGGTAACGCGGGTGCCAAAGCCGATGGAGGCGAGGATCGCCGTCTTGCTGGCGGCGTCGAAGCCGTCGACGTCGGCGGACGGGTCGGCCTCGGCATAGCCCTTGGCCTGCGCGTCGGCAAGTACGTCGGCGTAATCGGCGCCCTCGGCGTCCATGCGCGACAGGATATAGTTGGTGGTGCCGTTGAGAATGCCGGCGATGGTCAGGATCTTGTTGCCTACCAGGTCGTGCTCAAGCGTGCTGACAATGGGGATGCCGCCGCCGCAGCTGGCCTCGCACTTAATCTGCACGCCGCACGCGCGCGCCTTCTCGGCGAGCGTCTCGACGTGACGGCCCAGCAGAGCCTTGTTGGCGGAGACGACATGCTTGCCGTTCTCGAAGGCAGTGGTGAAGATCTCGGTTGCGGGATGCTCGCCGCCGATCAGCTCGACGACGATGTCGACGGCGGGGTCGGTGACGACGTCGTGCCAGTCACTTGTAAAGGCCTCGCGCTCAATACCGGCTGCTTCGGCCTGCTCCCAGGCAAGCGCGCAGGCGCGGGTCAGCTTAAGGTCGATGCCGTAGGCTGCCAGGTACTCATCGTGGTGGCTCTTGATCAGACGGGCCACGCCGCCTCCGACGGTTCCCAGACCGATCAGACCGACGTTCACGGTGCGCAGGGGTTCGCTCATAGATAGCTCCTTCGTGCATCTTATGGATGGATTAACCGCTTAAAGGTTGAGTGCATTCTAGCGTGAACCGAGGGCGCGTGCTCGCCAGGCAACAGGAGTCGCACAAAACGGCACCCCCGAAACGCTGCGGAAACATTGGAAACATGCTCGCTACAAACGGAACTCCGTAACAAACTGTCAACGTTTACACCATAAGGTTTGCCCTGTGCGACTGGGGCATGCAGGCGCTCGTCGGCCCCGTCACCACCGGTGCCGCCGTCGCCGTCTCGTGCGAGATCGCCGATGCCTTTGCCGAGCAGGCCAAGGCATCCAAGCTCGACATCGTCGATACCGTGACCTTTAAGGACGACTCCTCCACGAGCTTTATCAACCAGCCGACCAAGGCCATACGCAAGATCAAGATCGAGGGCCTGACGGGTGAGCTGACGTGGAACGACGAGGGCCAAGTCGAGAAGCCCTCTACGGCCTATGTGATTCAGGACGGCAAGTACATCGCCGCCTAAGTGCATATAACGAGACCGGTGAGGCCGTTTTATTCAGGGCAGGGACGCCTGTAACAGAACGGAAACATTACTTTCACACAATAAAGTGGCATTACTGCATAAACCGACAGGAATACGCAGAATTATGGATAAATGGGCAAAACAAAAGAAAAGTTGAAATAATCGCCACTTTTCTCAACTAAAGCGTCTACTATTTTGCGAACGCCGAACACGGCGAAGGATGGCCTGTCGGGTAACCGAAACCCGACGAGATTTGAGAGGAGAGCCGCATGTCGAGCCTCACCGGTAAGTCATTGAACCCTGTTATGAATCGCAGGAGCGTTATCGCGAGCGCAGCAGGTCTGGGGGCGATGTCCATTCTAGCTGGCTGCTCCTCCAACGGCGGCGACAGCGGTTCCGCGTCGGGCGACGCTTCGTTTAAGATCGGCACCATCGGCCCGCTGACCGGCGCCAACGCGTCCTACGGCAAGTCCGTTACACAGGCTGTCGAGCTTGGCTGCAAGGATTTCTCGACTAAGGAGCTGCCGCTTGTCAGCAAGGCCGAGGACGACCAGGCTGACGGTGAGAAGGCCGTCAACGCCTTCAACACCCTGCTCGACTGGGGCATGCAGGCCCTTGTCGGTCCGACCACCACGGGTGCGTCGGTCGCCGTTGCTGCTGAGTGCGGTAACGACCCCGAGACGTTCATGATTACCCCGTCCGCGTCCTCCGAGGACGTTACCAAGGGCAAGGATTGCGTCTTCCAGGTTTGCTTCACCGACCCCAACCAGGGTGTCAACGCTGCCAAGTTCCTGGCACAGAAGTATGCGGACGAGAAGTTCGTGCTGTTCTATAACTCCGGCGACGCCTATTCTTCGGGCATCGCAGATTCCTTTAAGGCCCAGGCCGCTGAGTCCAAGCTCGAGATTGTTGACGAGGAGACCTTTAAGGACGACTCCGCCACGAGCTTTACCAACCAGCTGACCAAGGCCAAGCAGGCTGGCGCCACCATGATCTTTGCGCCGATCTACTACACACCGGCGTCCGTCCTGCTCAAGAACGCCAAGGACATGGGCTACGACGTCAAGATGATGGGCTGCGACGGCATGGACGGTATCCTGGGCGTTGAGGGCTTCGATACCTCTCTTGCCGAGGGTCTGCTGCTCATGACCCCGTTCTCCGCCGACGACGAGAAGAACGCCGACTTCGTCAACGCTTACAAAGATAAGTATGGCGAGACTCCGGACCAGTTTGCCGCCGACGCCTACGACGGCGTGCATGCGGTGGTCGAGGCCCTCAAGGAAGCCGGCCTGGGTGCCGACGCCGACCCGACCGAGGTTGCCGAGAAGCTTCCCGAGGCTATGCGCAACATTACCGTTGACGGTCTGACTGGCAAGCTCTCCTGGAACGACAAGGGCCAGGTCCAGAAGGACCCGACGGCGTACGTCATTACCGACGGCAAGTACGTACAGGCCTAATTGGCCGCCTTACATAGAGCGGTTTTGATCCCAAGCAGGGGAGGTTTTGGCCTTCCCTGCTTGCTTGGTATCTAGGGACGATGTAACGTCCCTGTTTCATACATTAACTGGAAACCTATTCGAAATAACTGGAAACCTATTCGAAAGGGGGATGTGGAACATGACGGTCTTTATCCAATACCTGGTCAACGGCCTGTCCATGGGCAGCGTCTACGCCATCATCGCGTTGGGCTACACCATGGTCTACGGTATCGCCAAGATGCTGAACTTCGCTCACGGCGATGTCATCATGGTCGGTGCCTATGTCTCGTTCTGCGCCACGTCGTATCTCGGCCTCCCGGGCTGGGCATCTGTAGTTCTCTCTTGCGTGGCCTGCACGGTCCTCGGTGTTCTCATTGAGGGCCTGGCCTATAAGCCGCTGCGCCAAGCAGGCCCGCTGGCCGTTCTGATCACGGCTATCGGCGTGTCTTACTTCCTGCAGAACGCCGCGCAGCTTCTGTGGGGCGCCACGCCCAAGAACTTCACTTCGCTCGTCACCTTCCAGGTGCCGGAGTTCTTGGCCAAGTTCAACGTAAGCGCCGTCTCGCTCGTCACCATCGTCGCCTGCCTGGTTATCATGGCCGGCCTGATGTTCTTTACAGGTAAGACCAAGATGGGCAAAGCCATGCGCGCCGTGTCCGAGGACAAGGCCGCCGCTCAGCTCATGGGCATCAACGTCAACCGCACCATCTCGATGACGTTTGCCATCGGCTCTGCCCTTGCCGCCATCGCCGGCGTGCTGCTGTGCTCCTACTCGCCGGTGCTGCAGCCCACGACGGGTGCCATGCCTGGCATCAAGGCCTTCGACGCTGCCGTTTTCGGCGGCATCGGCTCCATCCCCGGCGCCTTTGTCGGTGGTATTCTCATCGGCATCATCGAGGCGATGGCGCAGGCCTACATTTCCACGAGCCTTGCCAACTCCATCGTCTTTGGTGTTTTGATCATCGTTCTGCTCGTCAAGCCTGCCGGCCTCTTGGGCAAGTACGTCCCCGAGAAGGTGTAGGTGAGCGTTATGAAGTTTCTTAAAGACAAGCAGACGCGTCACGACTTTGTCACGTACGCCATGTGCCTTGTGGCGTTCGCCATCGTGTTCTTTATGCAGTCTAACCACATGATTCCGCGCATGATCGCCGGTCAGCTGGTTCCCATCACGGCCTATATCGTCATGGCCATTTCCCTTAACCTCGTCGTCGGCATCGCGGGCGACCTGTCGCTGGGCCACGCGGGCTTTATGAGCGTCGGCGCCTATACGGGCATCGTCACCGCCGTCGCGCTGGAGGGCGCCGTTCCGTCCGATCCGGTGCGTCTAATCATCAGCATTGTGGTCGGCGCTATCGCCGCTGCCATCTTGGGCTTCTTGATTGGTATCCCGGTCTTGCGCCTGAGCGGCGACTATCTGGCCATCGTGACCCTGGCTTTTGGCGAGATCATCAAAGAAATCGTCACCTGCCTTATCGTGGGCGTCGACTCCCGCGGCCTGCACGTGATCTTTAACATCACGGGCAACTCCACGATCGACGACCTGCATCTGCTCGAGGACGGCACCGCCATCATCAAGGGCGCGCAGGGCGCATCGGGTGTGTCGACGTACTCGACCTTCCTCGCCGGTGCCATCCTGGTCATGGTCGCACTCGTGATCGTGCTCAACCTGGTTCGCAGCCGTACCGGTCGTGCCATTATTGCCGTGCGCGACAACAAGATTGCAGCCGAGTCCGTGGGCATCTCCGTCACTCAGTACCGCATGATCGCCTTCGTGGTTTCCGCTGCCCTCGCCGGTGCTGCCGGAGCCCTGTTCGGCGGTAATTTCTCGCAGCTTTCCGCCACTAAGTTCGACTTCAACACGTCCATCCTCATTCTGGTGTTCGTGGTCCTGGGCGGCCTGGGCAACATGCGCGGCTCCGTTATCGCCGCGGCGCTGCTCACGGTGCTCCCCGAGCTGCTCCGTCAGTTCTCGGACTACCGCATGCTCATCTACGCCATTGTGCTGATTCTGGTCATGATCTTTACCAACAACCCGCAGCTTAAAGCGTTCTTCGGCCGCATTAAGGACCGCTTTACTTCTAAGAAGGAGGTGGCAGCCGATGCCCAGTAAGTTTGAGTTCAACAAGGGCAAGATGGTTCCGTATCCTTCTGGCGCCATCGTTCCCGACCGCGACCTGGGCGAGCGCCCGGCACTCGAGTGCATCCACCTGGGCATCGAGTTCGGTGGCCTTAAGGCAGTCGACGACTTTAGTCTGACTATCGGCAAGACCGAGATCGCCGGTCTGATCGGCCCCAACGGTGCCGGTAAGACCACGGTCTTCAACCTGCTCACCAAGGTGTATCAGCCCACGCACGGCACCATCCTGCTCGACGGTGAGGACACCTCGGGCAAGTCGGTCTATCAGGTCAACCGCATGGGTATTGCCCGTACCTTCCAGAACATTCGTCTGTTCAACACCATGACGGTGGAGGATAACGTTAAGGTCGGCCTGCATAACCAGGAGCGCTACTCCGGCTTTGAGGGCGTGCTGCGCCTGCCGACGTATTGGAAGCACGAGAAGGCTGCTCACGAGCGCGCCATGGAGCTGCTGTCCATCTTTGATATGGAGCATCTGGCAAACGAGCAGGCCGGATCGTTGCCTTACGGCGCTCAGCGCCGTCTGGAGATCGTCCGCGCGCTTGCCACCAACCCCAAACTGCTGCTGCTCGACGAGCCTGCCGCCGGCATGAACCCGTCCGAGACCGCGGAGCTTATGGAGAACATCGTCAAGATTCGCGACACCTTTGGCATTGCCATCATGCTTATCGAGCATGATATGTCGCTCGTTATGAACATCTGCGAGGGCATCTGCGTGCTCAACTTTGGTAAGGTCATCGCCAAGGGCACGGCAGAGGAAATCCAGAATAACGATGCCGTTATCGAGGCGTATCTGGGCAAGCAGGATAAGGGGGAGAACTAAATGGCAGAGCCGATGCTTTCCGTCTACAACATCAACGTCTGGTACGGCGCCATCCACGCCATCAAGGACATCTCCTTTAACGTTAACGAGGGCGAGATCGTGGCTCTGATCGGCGCGAACGGTGCCGGTAAGTCCACGACGCTCAAGACCGTCTCGGGCCTGCTACGCTCCAAGACCGGCTCCATCAAGTTTATGGGCGAGGATATTACCCATACGCCCGCCGACAAGCTGGTTGGTAAGGGCCTGGCTCAGGTGCCCGAGGGTCGTCGTGCCTTTTTGCAGATGACGGTCGAGGAGAACCTGGAAATGGGTGCCTATACGCAGCCCAAGTCAACGGTGGCTCCGGGCCTCGAGCGCGTCTACGAGCAGTTCCCGCGCCTGAAGGAGCGTCGTCGCCAGGTCGCCGGTACCCTTTCGGGCGGCGAGCAGCAGATGCTCGTTATGGGCCGCGCCCTTATGAGTAACCCTAAGCTGCTCATGCTCGATGAGCCCTCTATGGGCTTGGCACCGATTCTGATTGAGCAGATCTTCCAAATTGTCGAGGATCTGCATAAGGCCGGCACCACGGTGCTCCTGGTCGAGCAAAACGCACAGATGGCTCTTTCCATCGCCACACGCGGCTACGTGCTCGAGACCGGCAAGATCACTATGACCGGCACCGGTCAAGAGCTGCTGCACGACGACAACGTGCGTAAAGCATATCTTGGTGGTTAATTCATTCAACGAAGGGGCGCTGACTATCCCGGTCGGCGCCCCTTTTTAAATGATCCCTTGGGGACGGAGGAAAACGGATCGCCGGGTCAAATCGACTCACTGGGCGATCCGTTTTCCTCCGTCCCCAAGGGATCATTGTGCGGGTTGGTATTTAAAGTGCGACAATGCCGTGTGGAAATAGAAGTTCGTCTGGGGGTCTATCTATGCTGTACGAGTTTTGTGCCGAGAACTTTGAGCGGGTGCCGGCGGCTATCGATGCCGGTGCAAGGCGCATCGAGCTGTGCGACAACCTTGCCGTCGGTGGCACTACGCCCTCGGCTGGTGTTATCAGCGCTACGGTCAGCTATGCTCACGAGCATGACGCGCGAGTGATGTGCATGATTCGCCCGCGTGGCGGTGACTTTCACTACAACCAGGACGAGCTGCGCATGATGGAGATGGACCTGGGCCTTGCCGTGAGCGCCGGCGCCGACGGCTTGGTCTTTGGCTGTTGCAAGCCTTGTGCCGGCGGATGGGCGCTCGACGAGCTTACGTTGGGCGCCCTCGTGATGGCCGCGGGCTGCGCGACCGAGGAGTGCAAGCGCGGACCTATCGATATTACCTTCCACATGGCGTTTGACCAGCTCTCGCCTGAGGCTCAGTTGGATGCCATTGATACGCTCGCCGACTGCGGCATCACGCGTATCCTGACGCATGGTGGTGCTGCCGGAACGCCGATCGAGGACAATCTGGAGCACCTATCGCGTCTTGTCGAGTATGCGGGCGACCGCCTGACCATCCTTCCTGGCGGCGGCATTTCCACGGCCAACCGCGATACCGTGGCGGCGGCATTGGGCGTCTCCGAGCTCCATGGCACCAAGATCGTGCCGCTGGAGGCGTAACCCGTGGCGCTGGTATTTGACGTTCAGCAGGCGAGCGGTAAGCCCGACGACAACCGGCGCCCTGGCACCGCGTGCCCCTTTTGCGATACCGAGGGGCTCGCCAATATCATTCGGCGCGACGGTGACTGCATCTGGCTCGAGAATAAGTTCAAAACCCTGCGCGCCACCCGTCAAACCGTGCTGATCGAGTCGGCCGACCACGACGCAGACCTGGTGACCTATGAGTTGGATGAACTCCACCATGTAATGAGGTTTGCCCTGGGTTGCTGGCAGCAGATGATCGATTCACAGCAGTATCGAAGCGTGCTCATGTACAAGAACAGGGGTCCGCTCTCGGGCGGCAGTCTCGTTCATCCGCACATGCAGATTGTGGGTTTGGAGCAGGAAGACGGCTATGCTTCGCTGACTTCCGCCAATTTCGAAGGCATCAATGTCTGGCAACAGGGGAGAATCGCGGTCAACATCTCAACCGAACCGATCATGGGATTCTTTGAGGTCAATGTTTCAGCCCCGCAGGGAATCGCCGCCAGCGATGACATGCGAGATCAAGCCGAGACGGATCTCTTCGCCGATGCGATCCAGGTAGCTCTGCGCTATATCCTGAACGACCACCACGGTGGTCGCGCAGAGTCGTACAACTTGTTCTTCTATCACCTGGGCGGTCGGACCATTGCCAAGGCACTGCCGCGTTGGGTGGTTTCGCCCTACTTTGTCGGCTATCGTTTGGCCCAGGTCAATGCCGATACAACGCTCGATATCGATGCCGAGCGCCTGCGTGCGCACCTGGAAACGCTTGTATAGCAAGACTAACACCCGCGTAATGCGGACGGTCTAGCGTGCCATGGCGTCGCGGCCGGCCTCGACGCGCTTGCGCTGGGCGGCGCGCTCCTCGCCGGTTAGACGCTCAAAGAGATGCCCGATAAACGAGGCGAGTACCTGCTGAAACAGCGTTCCGCACATGATGGGAAACACGACTTCGCCCGGAAAGTACTGCGTGGCGATGACGGCGCCCGAAGAGATGTTACGCATGCCGCAGGTAAAGCACATGGTAGTCGTCTCGCTATATGGCAGATGCAGCGCACGGGCGATCAGAAAACCGACGATAAAGCCGCTGATGGCGAAGGTCAAAATAAAGAGGGCGACTTCCAGGCGCATCGCGTTCATGCGCAGAACGTACTCACTCATGGCGGTGGAGTTGGAGGCGATAACGCCCATCATCATGAACTTGCAGGCGGGCGAGAGCGCGGGAGAGAGCTTCTCGTGTCCCCATCCACGTGTGAGCTCGTTGATCACGATGCCGAGCACGGCGGGGATGGCGATCATAAAGGCCATGTCTTGCATCATGCTTGGCACATCGATCGAGACAGTGGCACCCAGCAAGAGCTTAAGCGTGAGCGGAATCGTCACAGGGGAGATAACCGAGGACGTCAGGATGATGGTGAGCGCGAGCGGGCCGTTGCCGCCGAACATGCTAATCCACATAAAGGCAGTGACCGCCACGGGTACGCTGTATTCGAGCACGATGCCGCAGACAAGGTTGGGGTTGGAGCCAAAGAACAGCGATCCCATGGCATAGGCTGCTATGGGAATAAGCACCGCCGAGACGAGCAGCGCCAAAATCAGGTGCAGGGGACGGCGGAACACCTCAGCGACCTGGTGGAAGGTGTTGCTGAGCGCACCTTGGAACGTCATAAAGGCGAAGAGGGCGGGAACGATGGGCTTAAGTACGCCGATCTGCTGGGGAAAGAGCACGCCGAGCGTTACGCAAATCGGAACGATGACCTGCATATGCCCCGCGAGGAACTTTCCCAGTCCAACCCATTGCTTCATATGCCCCGTGACTCCCTTTATCCGCGAACTCGTTTGAATGGATATGCTAGACGCTCGCATGCGTCCGTGCGTCAGAAACGCTCGATTATTTCGAGGCTATTACCGGCCTCGTTTACCGAAACCAGGGCGTGCCGCGAGGCTCTGCGTCCGTGCCGCACGGTATAATAAATCCGTTCAACAGATCTGCCTGCCGAAGCGGGCATACACAGAGGACTCATCGCTATGAACCGTGAGAGGTATCGCGGCGACCTGCCCCTATCGGGGGTGGGCGCCTATGTCATCGCTTAAGACGACGCATCGCTGGGCGGTCGCTCAGCAAAATCCCGAGCTCGAAAAGGAGCTTTCGGCTGGTCTGGGCATACCCGGGCTGGTGGCGCGCATTATGGTTGCGCACGGCATTACATCCATCGAGGAAGGCCAGCTGTTTTTGACGCCTTCGCTCGATCGCGACTGGGCGGACCCGCTTGTTATTCCGGGCATGGCGGTCGTCGCCGACCGCGTTGAGCGTGCTATTCGCAACCACGAGCGTATCGCCGTCTTTGGCGATTTTGACGTCGACGGCATTACGTCGACTTGTCTGTTGACCGAGGCGCTGCGGACGTTTGGCGCCGATGTCACACCATTCATCCCGCACCGCTTTGACGAGGGATATGGCCTTTCGCGCGCGGCACTCGACCGCGTCAACAAGCTCGCCCAACCCAATCTGATCGTGACCGTCGATAACGGTATCGCGGCCAAGGAAGAGGTCTCCTATCTGGAGAGCCTGGGAATCGATCTGGTGGTTACGGACCATCATGAGCCGTCCGACCAGGTGCCGCAGGGCGTGCCCCTGACCGACCCTAAACTCGAGGATGAGGGGCCCTCGCGTGAACTTGCCGGTGCTGGCGTGGCGCTCAAGCTGGTGCAGGTTTTGGGCGAGCGTCTGGGCAAGCCGTCGTATTGGCGTTCGCTGATTGAGGTTGCGGCGCTGGGCACCGTGTCCGACATGATGCCGTTGACGCCCGAGAACCGCGCGCTGGTCGCTGAGGGCATCCAACAGATGCGCGTGACGGCTCGTCCCGGCTACATTGCGCTTGCAGCGCTCGCCAAGGCCGACCTTTCTACCATTACGGCGGACGGTCTATCGTTCTCGCTCATTCCCCGCTTAAACGCCGCCGGCCGCATGGCCGATCCCAAGCTGGCGCTCGACTTGCTGCTTGCCCGCGATCCTATCGAGGCAAGCGCGCTGGCGGCCGAGCTCGAGGAGATCAACCGACAGCGTCGCGAGATCGAGGCGGAGCTCACGCGCGATGCCATGGCAAAGGTCGAGGAGACTTATGACGGCGGGCGCGCAATCGTCGTGGGCGGCGAAGGTTGGCACGAGGGCGTTAAGGGCATCGTGGCGAGCCGCCTTACCAACCGATATCACGTGCCGGCGCTGCTTTTCTCTATCGAGGACGGTATAGCACGTGGCTCGGGCCGCTCGGTAGGCAAGGTTAACCTGTTCGAAGCCGTCGAGCGCTGCTCCGACCTGCTGATTCGCCGCGGCGGGCATGCCGGTGCGGTGGGCGTGACCATCGAGGCATCTAAGCTCGATGAGTTTCGTCGACGTCTTTCCGCCGTGTTGTCCGAGCTTCCCGCCGAGGACTTTGAGGACACCGACGAGGTTGCCGCCACGGTCGACCTTTCCGAATTGAATATCGAGACCATCGAGCAGATTTCCCGCCTTGAGCCGTTTGGCCAGGGTAATAAGGTGCCGCTGCTGGCTGCCGAGGGCGTGACGATGTGTGATCGCGCCGTGGTGGGTAAGACTGGCGAGCACATGCGCTTCGTGGCGACGGATGGAGCCGCGAGCGTGCCGGCAATCATGTTTCGCGTACCGCAGATCGACAGGTTTATCAATTGCGACAGCGCCGTCGACTTGGTGTTCGAGGCCGTTGCCGAGCATTGGCAGGGGCGCGTGAAGCCCAAACTCATGATCAAAGATGTCTTGGTGCGCGATGCCACGGCGCCCAATATCGACGATCCGGCATGTGAGCTTCGCCGCGGCGTACAACCGGCGGATTCTGGCCTGCGCCTGGAGTCGCGTAAACGCGAAACGCTTGCTCAGCTTTCCTATACCGAGCTCACGCGCTCGCTCATTCACAGCTTTATCGGATCGAACCAGCCGCACCGCGCACAGGTCGAGGCGCTTGACGCCCTGGCCGACCACCAGAGCGTTTTGGCCGTTATGGGAACGGGTCGCGGCAAGTCGCTCATCTTTCATGTACATGCCGCACGCGAGGCGGTTCTTCGCGGGCGTGCGAGTATCTTTGTCTATCCGCTGCGCGCACTCGTTGCCGACCAGGCCTATCACCTTTCCTCGACGATGGCCGCGCTCGGCATTGGCGTTGGCGTGCTGACCGGCGAGACCGTGGAGGCGGCGCGCGATGACGTGTTTGCCGGCCTGGCTTCGGGCCGCACCGGCATCGTTCTCACGACGCCGGAGTTTCTGTCTATCCATCGCGATCGCTTTGCACGTTCTGGACGTATTGGCTTTGTCGTTATCGATGAGGCACACCATGCCGGTCTTGCCAAAGGCGGCGACCGGAGCGCCTACCTCGACATGCCCGATATTCTCAAAGCCCTGGGCGACCCCGTTGTCATGGCGGCAACGGCTACCGCGACGGCCCCGGTCGTGGCGGAGCTTGCTCGTGTATTGCCGATTACCAGGACGGTGGTCGACGAGACCGTTCGCGAGAACCTGCAACTCGAGGACGACCGTGACCTTGCGAGCCGCGAAAATCGCCTGGTGTCAATCGTGGCGACGGGGGAGAAGACCGTCATCTACGTCAACTCGCGCGACCAGTCCGTGGCGCTTGCCAAGACGTTGCGCAAACGCGTGCCCGACTGCGCGACCCATATTGCGTTCTATAACGCCGGGCTCGCGCGCTCCGATCGCCGCCGTGTCGAGGAAGCGTTTCGCGACGGAAGCCTCAGTTGCATCGTTTCGACCTCTGCCTTTGGTGAGGGCGTCAACCTGCCCGATATCCGCCATGTCGTGCTCTACCACATGCCGTTTGGTGCGATTGAGTTTAACCAGATGAGTGGCCGTGCCGGCCGCGATGGACAGCCCGCCGTGATTCACCTGCTCTATTCGTCGCGTGACGCTCGTATTAATGAGCGCCTGCTCGATTGTTACGCGCCCGAGCGCGATGAGCTTGTCACGCTCTATCGAGCGCTGCAGACCATGTGGCGCTCCAACCGTGGCAAGACGGGGGACGATTCATTCTGCGCGAGCGATATCGACATTGCGCAGATGTGTCTTGCCATCGATGCCCGCACGCCGGTCGACGAGCGCTCGGTGGAAAGCGGCCTGGGAATCTTCGAAGAACTCGGTTTCTGCCGCGTTTCGGGGTTTGACGATACGCGTCGCATCGCGATGGCGGAAAACCCCGGTCGCGTGCAATTAAGCAGGTCAATTCGCTATTTGGAGGGCTTGCGCTCGCGCATGGAGTTCACGGCTTTTCGGAGCTGGGCACTCGATTCGTGCGCTTCTGATATGCTAGCCAAAGTTAACCGCCCGATCGTACCGCGGGCCTAGGGGAAGGGGACCTCGATGGACGCCGCAGCCCGTACCGCCCATGATTCCACCCTCCAGCCGTTTTCGGAGATGGAGCACTATAAGCATGCCGATGAGCTGCCGCCCGAGATTATGGCGGACAGCTACGACAAGCTGGAGCGTCTGTGCCTCAAATATATGAACGAGGACGACTTCTCCAATGTGGAGCAGGCCTACTGCTTTGCTGCCGAGAAGCACTGCAACCAAAAGCGGCGCTCGGGTGAGATGTACATTAACCATCCCGTCGAGGTAGCTATCATTCTGGCTGACCTCAAGATGGACTGCGATGTGGTGTGCGCCGCGTTGCTGCACGATACCGTCGAGGACACCGAGACCTCGCTTGCCGATGTTTCGGGTCTGTTTGGCGAAACCGTGGCAGGGCTCGTCGACGGCGTGACCAAGCTCACCAACATTGAAGTCGACAGCATGGACGAGAAGCAGGCGCTTACGCTGCGCAAGATGTTCCTCGCCATGTCCAAGGACATCCGCGTCATCATCGTCAAGCTCGCCGACCGCCTGCATAACATGCGCACGCTTGCCGCTCTGCGCGAGGACCGCCGCCTGTTTAAGGCACGCGAGACCATGGACGTGTACGCGCCTTTGGCCGACCGCCTGGGCATGAGTTCAATCAAGTGGGAGCTCGAGGACCTGTCCTTTTTCTACTTGGAGCCCGATGCCTACCAGCGCATCGCGCGCATGGTATCCGAGTCGCGCGAGGTTCGCGAGCGTTATCTGGCCGAGACCATCAAGACGCTCACCGATGAGCTCAATCGCATTGGTCTTGAGGGCTTTCAGATCAACGGTCGTTCCAAGCACTATTGGTCCATCTATCAAAAGATGAAGCGCAAGGGCAAGGAGTTCTCCGAGATTTACGACCTGGTGGCGCTGCGCGTCATCACTCATTCGGTGCGCGATTGCTATTCCACGCTTGGTGCCGTGCATACCCTGTGGCATCCCATGCCCGGTCGTTTTAAAGACTATATCGCCATGCCCAAGGTCAATAACTACCAATCGCTTCACACGACGGTTATCGGCCCCACGGCCCGTCCGCTCGAGATTCAGATTCGAACCTACGAAATGCACGAGCAGGCCGAGTATGGCATCGCTGCCCACTGGCTGTATAAGAAGTCGGGCGGATCGTCTGCCTCCAAGACTAACGATGCGCAGCGTCTGGACGACCAGATCAACTGGCTCAAGCACTCACTCGACTGGGCGGCGTCTGACGAGATCACCGATGCCAAGGAATACCTGCATTCGCTGAAGGTCGACTTGTTCGACCAGGAAATTTTTGTCTTTACGCCCAAGGGCGAGGTCATGGCGCTTCGTGCCGGCTCTACACCGCTCGACTTTGCCTACGCCGTTCATACCGAGGTCGGTAACCACTGTGTCGGCGCCAAAATCAACGGTGCGGTGGCGCCGCTCACGCACGAGATCAAGACGGGTGACCGTGTCGAGATTCTGACTAACAAGAGCTCTAAGCCGTCGCGCGATTGGCTCAAGATCGTCAAGACACCTTCGGCCAAGTCAAAGATTCGCCGTTATTTCGCCGCCGCGACCAAGGATGACGACGCTGCCGCCGGCCGCGATATACTGGCCAAGGACCTGCGTAAGCGCGGGTATGGCATCTCTACGCCACGATCCACGCGTGCGCTCAACGCCGTGGCGGAGCAGTTTAACTTCAAGCAGCTCGAGGACCTTTTTGCAGCCGTTGGCGCGGGCAAGGTCGCCCCGCGCGCTGTGGGCAATAAGGTCGAGCAAATCTTGGACCCCAAGCCCGAGGAACAGCTCACCAAGGCCGAGGCTATCGCCGAGGTCGTAAAGCAGCCCGCTCGCGGCTCCAACCGCAAGCCGCAAAAGCGCGGTAAGAGCGCCAGTAACGGCATTATCGTCAAGGGCGAGAGCAACAGCGGCCTGCTGGTCCGTCTGGCTCATTGCTGCAACCCCGTGACGGGCGACGACATCGTCGGCTTCATCACGCGCGGTCGTGGCGTTTCGGTGCATCGCGCCAACTGCCCCAACGTCAAGGGCCTTATGGAACATCCCGAGCGCATGATTGACGTAGAGTGGGATGGTGCTGCTGATACGCTTTTCCAGGTCGAGATTGTGGTCGAGTGCCTGGACCGCATGGGCCTGCTCAAGGACGTCACCATCGCCATTGGCGATGCAGGCGGCAATATTCTTTCCGCCGCCACCTCGACTAACCGCGAGGGTATTGCAACCCTGCGCTTTATGGTCGAGATTTCGGATGCGAGCGGCCTGGATCCGCTACTGGCATCCATTAGCAGCGTCGACTCGGTCTATGACGCACGTCGTTTGATGCCTGGCGAGGGTGGGGCTCAGCTCAAGCGTCGCGTATAGGCGTAACGAGCGCGCGACAGTAATGATATTGGCTACGTTCGAGGCATCGTTTGGTGCCTCGACGTTTATAGAAGGAGGGCGCACGCATGGACGCTGCGGCTTTGGACTTAACCCCTCGGGGTACGGCTTCGATTGAGGCGCTTGTAAACGGCCCCATCCAGACCAACAGTTACGCCGTTATTTCGAGTGGCGAATGCTTGATTATCGATCCCGCTTGGGAAGGCGAAAGCCTCGTTGCGCATATCCGAGCCGAACGCCCCGATGTACAAGTGCTCGGTTCCGTCTGCACGCATGGTCATGCCGACCATGTTGGCGGTGTCGCTGGAGTTCGTGCCGCCGTTGGCGCTGACGCCCTGTACGAACTGTGCGGCAAGGACGCAGCTGTGCCGCATGCGAATATCGAGGAACAGCGAGCTATGTGGGGCATTGAGACGCCTGACCCCGGGGAGCCGACGCGCCTGCTCGCCGAAGGCGATGCTATCGAGGCGGGCGATATCTGCCTGCAGGTTATCGAGGTGCCCGGGCATACGCCGGGTGGCATTGTCTTGTTTGCTGCCACCGAGCAGGGGAACATTGCCTTTGTGGGCGACACGCTATTCCCGGGCAGCCACGGCCGCACCGATCTTTCTGGAGGAGATGAGGCGGCGATTCTGCGCTCGCTTTCCAAGCTCGCCCGGCTTCTCCCGCCCGATACCGTATGCCTAACCGGCCATGGCGATTCGACCACTGTGGCACGCGAGCTTATGCGGAACCCTTTCATGCAGATGTAGCTTTGTAGTCAGCTTCTGAAGCACGAGAAGCGTCCAAACGTCAAGATATTTTCCCCAACGGGTCGATTCCGTAGGGCAAACGGTCAAAAAAAGTCTGTTTGGACGATATTCGTGAACAAACGAACGTTTATGCTCGGATACGCCGTGGTAAAATCACAGGCGTTATCGGAGCAACCTTACAGGAGGTTTCTTTTATGCTCGTCAACGCAGCAGACATGCTCAAGAAGGCCGAGGCCGGCAAGTACGGTCTCGGTGCCTTCAACACCAACAACCTCGAGTGGACCCTGGCTATTCTCCAGGCTGCCGAGGAGACCAAGTCTCCGCTGATCCTTCAGTGCACCGCTGGTGCCGCTAAGTGGATGGGCGGTTTCAAGGTCTGCGCCGACATGGTCAAGGCTGCCGTCGAGGCCACGGGCGTTACCGTTCCCGTCGCCCTTCACCTCGATCACGGTTCTTACGAGGACTGCTTCAAGTGCATCGAGGCCGGCTTCACGTCCATCATGTATGACGGCTCTCACGAGGAGACCTTCCAGCTTAACCTCGACCGCACCAAGGAGCTCGTTGAGCTTGCCCACTCCAAGGGCATGTCCATCGAGGCCGAGGTCGGCGGCATCGGCGGCACCGAGGACGGCGTGACCTCCAACGGTGAGCTCGCTGACCCTGCTGAGTGCAAGCAGATCGCTGACCTGGGCGTCGACTTCCTCGCCTGCGGCATCGGCAACATCCACGGCGTGTATCCCGCCGACTGGGCTGGCCTTTCCTTCGAGCGTCTGGGCGAGATCAAGGCTCAGACCGGCGACCTGCCCCTCGTCCTGCACGGTGGCACCGGCATCCCCGAGGATCAGATCAAGAAGGCCATCTCCCTGGGCATCTCCAAGATCAACGTCAACACCGACCTGCAGCTCGTCTTCGCCAAGGGCGTCCGCGAGTACATCGAGGCTGGCAAGGATCAGCAGGGCAAGGGCTTTGACCCCCGCAAGCTCCTCAAGCCTGGCCGCGACAACATCGTTGCCCGCACCAAGGAGCTCATGGAGGAGTTTGGCTCCGTCAACAAGGCGTAAGTAGCGGTTTAACTTCCCGCCGGAGGCCCCGTTTCCCCTACGCTGTTTCCCTCGCGCTCACCTGGCTTCGCCAGAAGTCGCGCGACGGAATCAGCTCCGGGGAAACGGGGCCTCCTTTGTTAACTCGCTACAGGGTTACTGGGCTAAATAATTTGCCCTGGCTTCGCCAGATGTCGCCCCAAGGAAACAGTTCCGGGGGACGGGGCTTCCTTCGTTTAACGCCGCAGGGTTACTGGGCTGAATTCATTTTTATAGGTACCGTTTATCAGTGTTGAGGGCTCCTCTATTGGGGCTTTCTTTTTTATCTCGCTACAATGGGCTTCGAGAGTTCTAATGACTTGGAGTTTGGTATGGCTGTTATTAATGTGCTGCCTTCGGATGGGAAGGTTATTGACGAGGGTCCTGTTGGTTGCTCTGTTGATGTTTGCTGTGATGACTTTCGTCATCTCGATATTGGACTGCCGCCCGAGATTCTTCGTCTTAAGGATGCCGGGTATTTGACGCAGGCTGTTGCTGCCTGCGATCGCCTTTTGGGGCAGAATCCTGAGCCTTCGCTGGCTGCCTGCGTTCGCGCCGAGCGGTATCGCATGATCGAGACGCCGCTTCATTTTTCGGTGTCGCGCGATCGGGCTATCAAGATGATTCGCGAGGAGTGGCCCGAGTTTACCGACGAGCAGTTTGACGACCTGATTGACCGCAAGCGTATCGATTGGCGCTTAATCGATGGTGAACTGTTCGTTCTCGACAACTTCCTTGATTCTTTGCGTGTGTATCCCAAGGAGGTTCCGGGTCTGCGCCCCGATTCTACGGACGGCGTCGCGCTGCGTAACCAGATGCTCAGGGAGATGGAGTCGCAAAACGGGTTGGCTCGCGTCATCATGCTTAAGGCATCCGTGTCTGTCCCCGGTGCTCTGGAGGGAGAGGCTGTTCGCGCGTGGCTACCCGTTGCCGCCGCCTGCCGCCAGCAGTCTCATATCGAGGTTCTCGATATGACGTCGGAGGGGAATGTTGCCTCTGAAAACGTTTCGGCTCGTACTGCCTCTTGGGCATCTTCGACTGAACATTCATTCTCGGTGACCTATCGCTATCACATTGATGCCGCCTATTGCGATATTTATGGTGGCGCGCTCCCATCGCATCCCTGTATGGACGCGCCCCTGCCCGAGGACACCTCCGAGGACCGTCCGCACATTGCGTTTACGCCGTACCTGCGACAGCTGACGGAGCGTGTTATTGACGGGCTCGAGGATCCGCTCGATTGCGCTCGTGCTATCTATGATTACCTGACACAGCATATCGACTATCGCTATCAGCCACCGTACCTGCTTTTGGGATCTATTGCCGATGACTGTGCACACTCGCTCCGCGGCGATTGCGGTGTTATGGCGCTCACGTTTATCACCATGTGCCGCATTGCGGGCGTTCCTGCCCGTTGGCAGAGCGGCCTGTATGTTGCGCCCGATTCGGTGGGGCCGCACGATTGGGCTGAGTTCTATACGCCGCAGACCGGTTGGCTCAACGCCGACGTGTCATTTGGATCTTCTGCTCGCAGGATGGGGGAGGAGTGGCGCCGTCGTCACTACTTTGGCAATCTCGACCCGTGGCGTATGGTGGCCAACAACCGATTCCAGGCTGAATTTGTGCCTGCTTTCGATGGTATGCGCGAGGATCCCTATGACAACCAGATGGGCGAAGTCTCGGTTAACGGACGCGGATGCCGTCGGCGCGAGATGCTCCGCACGGTCGAACTCATCGAAATGCTCGAAGTTCCATTTTCGGACTAATCAACAGAAAGCTGTGATAAACTAACTCACGCATTACGTGCCCGAGTGGCGGAATTGGCAGACGCAGTGGACTCAAAATCCACCGTTGGCAACAACGTGCGAGTTCGAGTCTCGCCTCGGGCACCATACATGCAAGCGAGCGTTCAAGGGGGTCGAGGCCCCCTTTTTCGTGCCGAACTCGCGTGAGCGCGCGGAGCGTTAAGCAAACAGGCCTGTGGCCTGTTTGTAGCGGAGCGTGGCGAGGGCGCCGTGCGCCCGAAGCCCGGGGCTTCGCGAAGCGAAGACCCTTCGAGTCTCGCCTCGGGCACCATACATGCAAGCGAGCGTTCAAGGGGGTCGAGGCCCGCTTTTTCGTGTACGTAATGTGATAACGCGCGGTACGTGTTATCATTCGCAAGGCGTTGTTCCCGCAATGCCCTAAAGAGGAACCCGAGGGTTCCCACCTTTTGGCGCCAATGAGCAGCTGACTGGTCATACAACCTAGATTCCCTTCCTCATACCGAGGATGTCTATGTGTACGACCTGGTTGCAAAGAAGCGCCGGGTTATTTTTTTATGAATGGAGGTAGGGAAAATAGCTAAGTCTGATGACACCCGCATCAACGACGAGATCACTGCATCTTCGTGCCGTTTGATTGGCGTCGATGGCTCTCAGCTCGGCCTGTTCGCCATCCGCGATGCCCAGCGCGTCGCTGACGATCAGGGTCTCGACCTGGTCGAGATCGCTCCCAACGCGGAGCCGCCGGTCTGCAAGGTCATGGACTACGGTAAGTTCAAGTACCAGCAGGCCATGAAGGCCAAGGCCGCTCGTAAGAATCAGTCCAAGGTCGAGGTCAAGGAAATGAAGTTCCGACCCAAGATCGACGTTGGCGATTACGAGACCAAGAAGGGCCACGTTCTGCGTTTCCTCAAGAAGGGCGCGCGCGTTAAGATCACCATCATGTTCCGCGGCCGTGAGATGGCTCACCCGGAGCAGGGTCTTAACGTTCTCGAGCGTCTCGCCGAGGATCTCAAGCCTTACGCTACGGTCGAGTCCAAGCCTAAGATGGAAGGCCGTAACATGCTTATGCTGCTCGCCCCGATTAAGGGCGCCTTTGATGAGGATAAAGCGGCAAGCGATACCAAGTAACTAGTGTTCTGTAACCGATTAAGGAGTATTTCATGCCTAAGATGAAGTCCCACAGCGGCACCAAGAAGCGTTTCCGCAAGACTGGTACCGGCAAGCTTATGCGCGCCAAGGCTTTCAAGAGCCACATCCTGAGCAAGAAGTCCACCAAGCGTAAGCGTGGCTTCCGTCAGGAGACCGAGATCGCCGCTGCCGACCGCAAGGTCATCAAGTCGCGTCTCGCCTAAGTTCGCGTTCCCGTTTTTCGTTTTACCGTCTAGGAGTTGATAGAACATGGCACGTATTAAGCGCGCTGTTGCCGCCAAGAAGAAGCGCCGTACCGTTATGCACCGTGCGAAGGGTTACTACGGTGCCGCTTCGCGTACTTACAAGCATGCTAAAGAGCAGGTCCAGCACTCTCTGCAGTATCAGTACCGTGATCGCCGCAACAAGAAGCGCGAGATCCGCTCTCTCTGGATCACCCGCATCAACGCTGCAGCTCGCCTGAACGACATCTCTTATTCTCAGTTCATGCACGGCCTGAAGGTTGCCGGCATCGAGCTCGACCGCAAGGTCCTGGCTCAGATGGCCTACGAGGACATCGAGTCCTTCAACGAGCTGGCTGCCATTGCCAAGAAGGCTCTCGAGGCCTAATAGATTCTGTTGAATCGCTAGGGGAGTGTCGCACTGTGCGCGACACTCCCTCTTTTTTATCGAAAGCGCTGGTTTACAAAGCAAAAAGCGCGGGTAGAAAAACACTTACAGGTGACCGATCTTTATATGTCTCTTAACCGAAGGGTCATCATCTGATACGTGCGGTCTTGCTGCACTCGACTTTCTACTTCCAATATAGGAAGCGATGTATTGTGTAGGACTTGTGAAGAGTGGAATTGACGTCCCACATCGCTTCGCGGTCTGGCAATATATCTCCTTGCCGCGCGGCCCGGTCGAACCGGATGGACCGCGCAGGCGTGCACCTTGAGAACCGGATACTGCGAGGATGGACACTTACTTCAGTGTCGCATCCGGGCAGACATCGAACCATTTGAAATGGTCTAACTTGGATTTGTTTTTCGCAAGGCCGCCGAGAGGCGGCCCCGAGAAATTCCTTTTCCTATACTAGAACCATATGAATCGAACGGAACCGATCAGCGATGAACTGAGAGGACCGGACGGGCTCGAAGCCCAGAATATTTTGGACGGAGAGTTCGATCCTGGCTCAGGATGAACGCTGGCGGCGCGCCTAACACATGCAAGTCGAACGGCACCCACCCTCGGGTGGAAGCGAGTGGCGAACGGCTGAGTAACACGTGGAGAACCTGCCCCCTCCCCCGGGATAGCCGCCCGAAAGGACGGGTAATACCGGATACCCCGGGGTGCCGCATGGCACCCCGGCTAAAGCCCCGACGGGAGGGGATGGCTCCGCGGCCCATCAGGTAGACGGCGGGGTGACGGCCCACCGTGCCGACAACGGGTAGCCGGGTTGAGAGACCGACCGGCCAGATTGGGACTGAGACACGGCCCAGACTCCTACGGGAGGCAGCAGTGGGGAATCTTGCGCAATGGGGGGAACCCTGACGCAGCGACGCCGCGTGCGGGACGGAGGCCTTCGGGTCGTAAACCGCTTTCAGCAGGGAAGAGTCAAGACTGTACCTGCAGAAGAAGCCCCGGCTAACTACGTGCCAGCAGCCGCGGTAATACGTAGGGGGCGAGCGTTATCCGGATTCATTGGGCGTAAAGCGCGCGTAGGCGGCCCGGCAGGCCGGGGGTCGAAGCGGGGGGCTCAACCCCCCGAAGCCCCCGGAACCTCCGCGGCTTGGGTCCGGTAGGGGAGGGTGGAACACCCGGTGTAGCGGTGGAATGCGCAGATATCGGGTGGAACACCGGTGGCGAAGGCGGCCCTCTGGGCCGAGACCGACGCTGAGGCGCGAAAGCTGGGGGAGCGAACAGGATTAGATACCCTGGTAGTCCCAGCCGTAAACGATGGACGCTAGGTGTGGGGGGACGATCCCCCCGTGCCGCAGCCAACGCATTAAGCGTCCCGCCTGGGGAGTACGGCCGCAAGGCTAAAACTCAAAGGAATTGACGGGGGCCCGCACAAGCAGCGGAGCATGTGGCTTAATTCGAAGCAACGCGAAGAACCTTACCAGGGCTTGACATATGGGTGAAGCGGGGGAGACCCCGTGGCCGAGAGGAGCCCATACAGGTGGTGCATGGCTGTCGTCAGCTCGTGTCGTGAGATGTTGGGTTAAGTCCCGCAACGAGCGCAACCCCCGCCGCGTGTTGCCATCGGGTGATGCCGGGAACCCACGCGGGACCGCCGCCGTCAAGGCGGAGGAGGGCGGGGACGACGTCAAGTCATCATGCCCCTTATGCCCTGGGCTGCACACGTGCTACAATGGCCGGTACAGAGGGATGCCACCCCGCGAGGGGGAGCGGATCCCGGAAAGCCGGCCCCAGTTCGGATTGGGGGCTGCAACCCGCCCCCATGAAGTCGGAGTTGCTAGTAATCGCGGATCAGCATGCCGCGGTGAATGCGTTCCCGGGCCTTGTACACACCGCCCGTCACACCACCCGAGTCGTCTGCACCCGAAGTCGCCGGCCCAACCGAGAGGGGGGAGGCGCCGAAGGTGTGGAGGGTGAGGGGGGTGAAGTCGTAACAAGGTAGCCGTACCGGAAGGTGCGGCTGGATCACCTCCTTTCTAGGGAGATAAATCTTCTAGAGAGATCAACTTAACTCGAATAGAGGGCAGGAGCCCGTCCGGCAGATGTCTTCCCGGTACGTCCCCGCAGCACCCGGTCCCCGGGGTCGCACCCGCGTACCTTGAGAGCCGCATAGCGATAGGAGAGAGATGGAAGAATCTTCTTCCAGACTCGATTCTTTTCTGCGATTTAAACAGAGAATGATAGCAATCATTCATCCGATCCAAACAAGAAGAATTCACTTATATATGAGTGAGGAGCATCTGATCGCGAGCACAGTACATACACTGTGCCGCGGTATGAGATACCCGAATTGCGACATACGAGCGCTATTCATGATATCGATTAATTAGATTAGTTAGCGACACGTGGATATCCCGCGGGCCCGAGAGCGGTCCCGCAAGATACCACGGGCGCACGGCGGATGCCTTGGCACAGGGAGCCGATGAAGGACGCGGCAAGCTGCGATAATCCCCGGCGAGGAGCACACATCCTTCGACCCGGGGGTCTCCGAATGGGCGAACCCATCCACAGCAGTGTGGATATCCCCACCCCGAACGCATAGGGGTGGGGAGGACAACCCGGGGAACTGAAACATCTAAGTACCCGGAGGAGAGGAAATCAATCTCGAGACTCCCCGAGTAGCGGCGAGCGAAAGGGGACCGATGGCCAAACCGTCGAGCGGGCATACCCGGCAGGGGTTCCGCCGACGGGGTTGCAGGGCCGCGCATCCGGGGGCTGCCGCCCCCGGGCGCAGGTCCGGCTGGGGAGCGGAACGGCATGGGAGGGCCGGCCGCAGCGGGTGACAGCCCCGTACGCGAACCCAGACCGGACGGCGCGACGCGGTCCCTGAGTAGGGCCGGGCACGTGAAACCCGGTCCGAACCTGGGTGGACCACCATCCAAGCCTGAGTACTACCCTGTGACCGATAGCGCACCAGTACCGTGAGGGAAAGGTGAAAAGCACCCCGGGAGGGGAGTGAAACAGTACCTGAAACCGTGCGCCCACGAGCAGTCGGAGCACCTTTATGGTGTGACGGCGTGCCTTTTGTAGAATGAGCCAGCGAGTCGCTGGCGCGGGGCGAGGTTAACCGAAAGGGAGCCGGAGCGAAAGCGAGCCTTAACAGGGCGACTTGAGTCCCGCGCCGCGGACGCGAAGCCGGGTGAGCTATCCGTGGGCAGGCTGAAGCGGGGGTAAGACCCCGTGGAGGGCCGAACGCACGTCGGTTGAAAACGGCGGCGATGACCTGCGGATAGGGGTGAAAGGCCAATCAAACCCGGAGATATCTCGTTCTCCCCGAAATAGCTTTAGGGCTAGCGTCGCGCGTTCACCGCCGGAGGTAGAGCACCGGATGGACGAGGGGGCTTCGCCGCCTACCGAATCCAACCGAACTCCGAATGCCGGCGGCCCAGAGCGCGGCAGTCAGAGCATGTGGGCTAAGCTGTGTGCTCGAGAGGGAAACAGCCCGGACCGCCCGCTAAGGTCCCCAAGTTCCAGCCGAGTGGCAAAGGATGTGCGTCCGCCCAGACAACCAGGATGTTGGCTTAGAAGCAGCCATCCATTCAAAGAGTGCGTAACAGCTCACTGGTCGAGTGGACATGCGCCGACAATACACGGGGCTAAGCTGGACACCGAAGCGGCGGGATTTTAATTCATTAGAATCGGTAGGGGAGCTTCCCATGGGCGGAGAAGCCGTCAGGGCGACCGACGGTGGAGCGCATGGGAGTGAGAATGCTGGCATGAGTAGCGAGAGACGAGAGAGTAACTCGTCCGCCGTGAACCCGAGGTTTCCTGGGCAAGGCTAATCCTCCCAGGGTCAGTCGGGGGCTAAGGCGAGGCCGGGAGGCGTAGCCGACGCGCAGCAGGCAGACATTCCTGCACCGCGCACGCGGCGCTACGACCGACGGGGCGACGGATGGGGGTGGCTCGGCGGGGTTCTGGACGTCCCCGTGATGGAGCGCGGCCCGCGGACCAGGGAAATCCGGTCCGCACACAGGGCGAGGCTCCGGACGAAGCGACTGAGCGAAGCGAGTGAGCCCGAGGTCCCTAGAAAAACCCCTAGGCAGGCGCGTGCGCGCCCGTACCGCAAACCGACACAGGTGGGTGGGTAGAACATACCGAGGCGATCGGGTCAACCATGGTCAAGGAACTCGGCACAATGGCCCCGTAACTTCGGGAGAAGGGGTGCCCGCGCGTACGTGAACGGACTTGCTCCGGGAGCGGAGGCGGGCCGCAGTGGAGAGGCCCAAGCGACTGTTTACCAAAAACACAGGACTCTGCAGAAGCCGCAAGGCGACGTATAGGGTCTGACGCCTGCCCGGTGCCGGAAGGTCACGCGGAGGGGTTAGCCGCAAGGCGAGGCCCCGAAGCCAAGCCCCGGTAAACGGCGGCCGTAACTATAACGGTCCTAAGGTAGCGAAATTCCTTGTCGGGTAAGTTCCGACCTGCACGAAAGGCGCAACGACTTGGGCGCTGTCTCGACCATGGACCCGGTGAAATTGCACTGGTCGTGAAGATGCGACTTACCCGCGGAAGGACGGAAAGACCCCGTGAACCTTCACTGCAGCTTGGCATTGGCCGCTGGTCCCGCGTGTAGAGGATAGGCAGGAGGCGAAGATCCGGAGGCGCCAGCCCCCGGGGAGCCGCCCTTGGAATACTGCCCTCGCGCGACCGGCGTCCTAACCCGAGGCCGTCAACCGGCTCGGGGACCGTGCCAGGCGGGCAGTTTGACTGGGGCGGTCGCCTCCTAAAGGGTAACGGAGGCGCGCGAAGGTCCGCTCGGGACGGTCGGCAACCGTCCTTTTGAATGCAAGAGTACAAGCGGGCTTGACTGCGAGGCCCACAAGCCGAGCAGGTGCGAAAGCAGGCTCTAGTGATCCGGCGGCCCCGAGTGGGTGGGCCGTCGCTCAACGGATAAAAGGTACTCCGGGGATAACAGGCTGATCTTGCCCAAGAGTCCACATCGACGGCAAGGTTTGGCACCTCGATGTCGGCTCATCGCATCCTGGGGCTGGAGCAGGTCCCAAGGGTACGGCTGTTCGCCGTTTAAAGCGGTACGCGAGCTGGGTTCAGAACGTCGTGAGACAGTTCGGTCCCTATCCTCCGTGGGCGCAGGAGAATCGATGGAGGCTGCCCCCAGTACGAGAGGACCGGGGTGGACGCACCTCCGGTGAACCGGTTGTCGACCAACGGCACGGCCGGGTAGCCGCGTGCGGCGCGGATAACCGCTGAAGGCATCTAAGCGGGAAGCCGTTCCAGGGATTAGTTCTCCTTCCGGTAAGGGCCCAGGTAGACTACCTGGTCGATAGACGGCAGGTGCAAGGACGGCGACGTCCTCAGCCGAGCCGCACTAATCGCCCGAGCTCTTCCGGAACCGCACCTCGCGGCCCGCGGGACAAGCGCTCATGCGCGGTCCGGGCACGAGGATGCCCCCGAGTCATCTTTCCTATGCGCCATGCGGCCCCCAGGGCACGTGTACGCGATACCGGACACCGAGAACGGTGGGCGCCGCCCACCGGTCAGCGGCCAGAGCATGGGGGGCACGCCCGGTCCCGTTCCGAACCCGGAAGCTAAGCCCCATCGCGCCGAGAGTACTGCGGGGTCAGCCCGTGGGAGGCCAGGGCGCCGCTGACCGGTGGACGGCACCGAGCCGTCATCGACTTGAAGAAGGGGGAGGCCTCGCGGCCTCCCCCTTTTTTGCGTTATATACACGTTGTACTTTGGAATCTAGCTCCCCCGTATGCGCTCTTACTGTTTGGCTGTATTTTGAGTCCTTCTAGTGTATTTGAGCGATAATTACTCGAATTGGCGTTAGGGAGGGCTTGATGTTTACCGTATTTGTCTTGGGCAATATTGCTTCGGGTAAGTCGACTGCCTGCCGCTATTTCGAATCTCGTGGCGCTATGCTAATCGATCTGGATGAGCTTGCAAAATCGCTGTATGTGCCGGGCTCTGATATCGTCAATGCACTCGCGGATGAATTCGGTTGGGACATTTTGGATGAGGATGGCGGCGTTCGTCGCAGCATCCTCGCTTCTCGAGCTTTTGCTTCTCCTGATTCGGTCGCGCGGCTCAATGGCATTGTGCATCCCGTTCTCATTGAACAGCTTTCGCTTAGGATTCTCGATCCGGTTTGCTGCACGGTTTCATCTCCCCGTTATCCCTTTGCGGTGGTCGAGGTTTCTGCTCCGACTGGTTTTGAGGATGCATTTGGCTTGGCTGATGAAATTCTGGTCATCAGCGCCCCTTTGTCAGTTCGTCGCGAGCGCGCTATTCAACGTGGCATGGAGCCATCTGATTTCGATGCCCGTTCTGCTTGTCAGCCCGATGAGTCTGCGCTGTGCAATCTCGCTACAACGGTGATTGATAATGCCTCAGGCGATAATTCGCTCTTTGAGCAGCTTGACTCATGGCTTGCATGCCATGGGTTTATAGACACTGCGGATAAGGAGGATGCCGATGCCTAAGACACGTTTCTTTGCGTGGTATCGCGTGGCGCCACTTGCCGTTGTGTTCGTCTTCGGCCTTATTTCGCTCGTCTACTCGTATGCTCCTGCCGCCTTCTTTAAGCCTTTGTATCCGATTGACTACGAGGCGTATGTAAAGCAATCGAGCATTTCGCACAATCTTGATCCGTATCTGGTGTGTGCTGTTATAAAGTCTGAATCGAATTGGGATCCCGAGGCTGAGTCGACTCAAGGCGCTCGGGGATTGATGCAGCTGATGCCTGAGACTGCCCAGGATATGATTGCCTTGGGTCTTGTCGATGGTAGTGAGTATTCAGCCGACAACCTTAACGATCCCGCTACGAACATCGAGTTTGGCTGTGCGTATTTTTCGTATCTTCTAACGTATTTTAACGGGTCGACGGACAGCGCTATTGCTGCATATAACGCCGGCATGGGTAATGTGGACGGTTGGGCGCAGCAGGACACATCGCTTCACAACGCGATCACCTTTCCCGAGACGCAGGCTTATCTGATTCGCGTCAATAATGCCTGGGTTCGCTATAAGACTCTCTATCCTGATCGGTTCGTATAGGACTAAGCCCACCGCCTGCGTATACTGCAGATGTATGAGTTAGGAGTATCCATGGCGGAATTTGAAGTAGAACGCGTTGGCGGTGAACTTAAGCGCTTTGGCGTTGAGGGCGCTGAGGTGCCGTTTGAAGTCGTTTCTCCCTATGAGCCTGCCGGTTCCCAGCCCAAGGCCATTGAGTCGCTTGTGCAGGGTGTGAGGGACGGAGACCGCTATCAGGTTTTGCTGGGTGTGACTGGTTCGGGCAAGACCTTCACGATGGCAAAGACTATTGAGGCCCTGGGAAAGCCGACGCTGGTCATGGCTCCGAATAAAACGCTCGCCGCTCAGCTTGCAAGCGAGCTCAAAGAGTTCTTTCCCAATAATGCTGTGGTCTACTTCGTCTCGTATTACGACTACTATCAGCCCGAGGCGTATGTGCCGCAAAGCGATACATATATCGAGAAAGACTCCTCGATTAACGAAGAGGTCGAGATGCTGCGCCATCAGGCGACCGCGTCACTGCTCTCTCGACGCGATGTAATCGTTGTCGCATCGGTCTCGTGTATCTATGGCATTGGCTCTCCTGAGGACTATGCGGGTCTGGCTCCAAACGTCGACAAGAAGGTGCCGCTCGAGCGCGATGACTTTATCCATGCACTTATCGACATTCAATATGACCGCAATGACTATGACCTGGCACGCGGCACGTTCCGCGTGCGCGGCGATGTTGTCGACGTGTATCCGCCTTATGCCGAGCATCCGTTGCGGTTTGAGTTCTTTGGCGACGAGGTCGAGCTGATTGCCGAGATCGATGAGGTCACCGGTGAGATGCTTCGTGAGTACGAGGCCATCCCCGTATGGCCGGCATCGCACTACGTGACCGAGAAGCCGAAGGTCAAGGCGGCTCTGAAATCGATCAGCGAAGAGTGCGAGAAGCGCGTGGCGGAGCTCAAGGCGACCGACAAGTTGCTCGAGGCGCAGCGTTTGCAGCAGCGCACCGATTATGATCTTGAGATGCTCGAGACGATGGGCTTTTGCAACGGCATCGAGAACTACTCGCGTCATCTGGACGGTCGCAAGCCGGGTGAGCCGCCGTTTACCCTAATCGATTACTTTCCCAAGGATATGCTCTGCATCATCGACGAGAGTCATGTGACGGTGCCGCAGATCCGCGGCATGCACGAAGGCGACCGCTCGCGTAAGGTGACGCTGGTGGAGCATGGTTTTCGTCTGCCTTCGGCACTCGATAACCGCCCGCTTCGTTTTGATGAGTTTGAGGCGAGGATTCCCCAGTTCATCTACGTTTCGGCCACGCCGGGCGACTATGAGCTGCGGGTTAGCCAGAACGACGTTGAGCAGATTATTCGTCCGACCGGTCTGCTCGACCCCAAGATCGACGTTCGTCCGGTTCGTGGGCAGATTGACGATCTTGAGGACGAGATTCGCGAGCGCGTGGCGCGCAAGGAGCGCGTGCTGGTGACCACGCTCACCAAGCGCATGGCCGAGGACCTGACCGACCATCTGCTTGATGCCGGCATTAAGGTCAATTACATGCACTCCGATACGGCGACGATGGACCGTGTCGAGATCCTGCGAACGCTGCGCGAGGGAAAGATCGATGTTCTCGTTGGCATCAACCTGCTCCGCGAGGGTCTAGACCTTCCTGAGGTCTCGCTGGTGGCAATTCTCGACGCTGACAAGGAAGGCTTCTTGCGCAATCGCCGTTCGTTGATTCAGACGATTGGCCGTGCGGCCCGTAATGCCGACGGCGAGGTCATCATGTATGCAGACGTTGTGACCGATTCGATGAAAGAAGCCATCGAGGAGACGCAGCGCCGTCGCGAGATTCAGATGGCATATAACGAAGAGCATGGCATTGTTCCCAAGACGGTCCGCAAGGCCATTAACGACATTTCGAGCTTTATTGCCGAGGCCGAAAAGACTGTGGGCTCGAAGGGACGCTCGAGAGGCGATTCGCTGGGTCACGGTGCGTTCTATACGCCTGACGAAAACGGCGAGGGCGCCGCGCCGGAGACGGTGGCGCCCGAGCAGACACTTGCGGAGCAGTTGGAAGAACTGCCGCATGACGAGCTTGTGCGGATCGTCGAAACCATGGAAGAGGATATGCGCAACGCTTCTGCCGCCATGGACTTTGAGGAGGCGGCGCGCCTGCGCGATGCTGTCGTTCAGATTCGGGCGATGCTCGAGGGTGCGTCTGAGGACGAGACGATCGAGCGCTTACGTTCGCAGGCCCGCAAGGGTTCCACGTTCGCATCGGGCAGAAAACGCCAGGGTGCACGGTTTAAGAAATAGCGAACAGGCCCCGAGTTCCCTGTGGAGCTCGGGGCCTGTGTCTTTTGCGTGCTGGAATTCGTGCGCTAGAGGTCTGCGATCAGGGCTTCGGCGCAACGGATGCCATCGGTAGCGGCGCTCATGATTCCTCCGGCATATCCGGCTCCCTCGCCGCAAGGGTAGAGCCCCGGGGTCGATACAGCATGGCATTGCCGGTCTCGAGTAACGGTGACCGGAGAGCTCGAGCGTGTTTCAACACCGGTGAGGACGGCATCGGGATGGTCGTAGCCACGCAGTTTTTTGCCGAGCAAGGGAATTCCCAGACGAAGCGACTCGATGATATGTTGCGGCAATGACTCATCGATTGCTGTCCAAGTCACGCCGAGCGGATAGGTGGGCTTTACCTTGCCGCATGTCGTGCTGGCGCGTTCTGCAAGGAAATCGCCGACGAGCTGTGCCGGTGCGTTCCAGTTGGAGCCGCCAAGGCGATAGGCAGCCCGCTCGCAAATGCGCTGGAGTTCTACGCCTGCAAGAGGATCATCGCTGGGGAGATCATCGGGCGTGACGTTAACGAGGAGAGCGGCGTTTGCGTTGCGGCCGGCGCGGGCGTTGAGACTGGCGCCGTTGACGCACAGATGGCCGGGCTCTGAAGAGGCGGCGACAACCTGTCCGCCGGGACACATGCAGAATGAGAACACACTGCGGCCGTTGGGAAGATGGGCAACGAGCTTATAGGGGGCTGCTCCGAGCGCGGGATGACCCGCTGCGGGGCCATATTGCGCCCGATCGATATCACGCTGCGGGTGTTCGATGCGAACGCCCATGGCAAACGTCTTTTGAGCGAGGGCGACATGATGGGTTTTGAGAACCTCGAATACGTCGCGGGCAGAATGACCGCAAGCAAGGATGAGATGCTTTGTGTTGATTGACTCGCTTGTCGCGTCGTGGGACGACTGGATGTCGATACCGACAATGGTGCCAGACGCGTCGATGCGAATGTCGACGAGCTTCGTTCGATAACGGACGACACCTCCGAGCTGCTCGATGCGCTGGGATATAGCGGTGACAACTGTGGGAAGGATGTCGGAGCCAATGTGCGGCTTGGCATCCCACAGAATATCGCGGGGCGCACCCGCCTCGACGAAGGTTTCGAGGATAAGGCGATGGGCGGGATTTTTTGTTCCCGTATTGAGCTTGCCGTCCGAGAAGGTCCCCGCGCCGCCCAGACCAAACTGGATATTACTCTCGGGGTCGAGGATGCGCTCCTTTAGAAAGAGGTCGATCGCATGCGAGCGGCGAAATGCCGGGTCGCCGCGCTCGATGAGCAAGGGCTTAAGACCTGCTTCGGCGAGCGTAAGCGCAGCGAAAAGGCCGGCGCAGCCGGCACCGACAACGACAGGGCGTTCTTGAGGTGCGTCGGAGACGGGGGAGGGGAATGAAGGTTCATCGTCTTCTATCGCGCGTACACGCGAGCGGTCACGCTCGGCAACGCTGTCGACCGCTTCTCGCTCGAGGTGGGGACTAGTCAGCTCAACACGAAAGCTCAGGATAAAATGGACGTCTCGTTTTTTGCGAGCGTCGATTGACTTTCGGTGGAGCTCGATGGACTTGATCTCGGAGTCCTTGCAACGTAGGACGCGCTTGGCGACTCGCTTGCCAACAATGAGACAGGCATTCTCATCGCCGGCTTCATCGAGCGACGCGTTGACTTGGGTGATTTCGATCATCGAGGTCTCCTTAGAGGCAAGAAAGAGGCCGTCCGGTATCCCAGACGGCCCGAATGCGTTTTTGATTATAGACTGCGCGGCTACAGGCTGCTTGCAGCGCGAATGCCCGAGAGCCAGGCCCACGCAAGGTTAAAGCCTCCGCAATCGGCGTCGATGTCGAGCGCTTCTCCGCAGACGTAAAGCGGGGCGCCTGTGGTGCTGTTCACGTAAAGATTGGGTGTCGAGACGCACTCGATAGATATGCCGCCACGCGTGACCTGTGCTGAGCGCTCCTCTGCCGTCCCTTCGACGGACAGTTTAAAGTGCTTGAGGATTGAGACCAGGTGGATGACATCGCGCGAGCCGGGATGGCACCGCTCGAATGCCGTACAGACGACGTGTGAGAGCTGCGGGGCGAGCATGCCGTCAAGCCAGTGGGAGTTTCGGGGCGAAAAATCGCCGAGCACGTTGACACGCTGCTCGAGCGTATCGAGCAGCTCATCTTTGGAGAAATCTGGAAAGAAGTCGATCAGAACAGTGTCGCCCTGGTTGATACGGCGAGAGAGATTGAAGGCGGCGACGCCTGAGATGCCGAAGGCACGGAACAGCACTTCGCCATCTTCTCGCCAGAGCTCTTCGTGGCTGCGCGAGAGCGTTAAGCGGGCTCGGACGCGCAGACCATCCAGAGTTCCGAGTGCCGTCCGGTCGCCGACGACTGATGCCGATACGGGGCACAGGACGGGGCGCAGGGGCGTCAAGGGAAGGCTAAACACCTCGGCGATGCCGGTGGGGTTGCCGCCCGTAGCGATAACCACGGCCCTTGCCTGCAGGGCATCGCTCGTGCGAGGAGTATCGGCTAACGCCTTTCGAAGCGAACGGAGCTCCGTCTTTCGGTCGCCGTGCTTTTTGGGTTTGAGTACATGAGCGGGACGGTCGATCTGAAGCGTCCAGCCTTCGGAAGCCTTATGAGCCGCAATGACGTTAGTCCCGCAGAGTAGGGTGATGCCCAAACGCTCGCATGCATTGAGGAGTGCATCGCGAACCGACTCGGCGCGAAGGGAGCGCGGGTATAGGCGGCCTTCCTCACGGATCGTCATGATGCCCAGCGAGGAGAAAAAACTCTCGAGATCTTGCTCGGGTTGGGGGCCCATGATGGATTCGACAAAGGCGGGGTGGTTATATCGCCGAATGTCGATGGATTCGTTTGAGAGGTTGCAGCGGCCGTTTCCGGTTGCAAGCAGCTTGAGACCGCAGGCGACGTCGCGCTCGACGACGCAGACGCTTTTGTCGACACGCGCCGCCGTAATGGCGGCGGCGAGGCCCGAGGCCCCGCCGCCGATCACCAAGACGTCATAGAAGGCGCTTGCGTTCACTTAGGCCTCGTCTGTCTTGTGCGGGGCGATGGCCTCAACGGCGGAGACGGCTTGGGGCAGCATGCCGGCGGGCAGCGCGGTTTCGACTTCTCCCTTGTCGCAGGCTTCGGCGAGCGCGGGATCGATGGGCAGCTGACCAAGGATGTCGAGATGATAGGTCTCGGCGACCTCGGGAAGATTGCTCTTGCCGAAGACCTCGATCTTCTTGCCGCAGTCGGGGCATTCGATATAGCTCATGTTCTCGACAATGCCCAGAATCGGAACGTTCATCTTCTCGGCCATGTTGACCGCCTTGGCGACAATCATCGAGACTAAGTCTTGCGGGCTCGTGACGATGACGATGCCATCGACGGGCAGTGACTGGAAGACGGTGAGTGCGACATCCCCCGTTCCCGGGGGCATATCGACCAGCAGATAGTCGATGGGGCCCCAAGAGGTTTCGCTCCAGAATTGCCTGATGGCGCCGGCGATGACCGGACCACGCCAGAGGACGGGATCGGTCTCGTTTTGAAGCAGCAGGTTGGAGCTCATGACCTTGACGCCGTGCTCGGAGATCTCGGGCAGCATGAGGTTGCCGAGGGCATGGACATGGCGTCCGCTCATGCCGAACATTTTGGGGATGGAGGGGCCGGTGATGTCGGCGTCGAGAATGCCAACCTTGTTGCCGCGGCGGGCGAGCTCGGTTGCGATGGCGCCCGTCACAAACGACTTGCCGACGCCTCCCTTGCCGGAAAGCACAGCGATAACGCGCTTGACCTCCGACAGCGTATTCTCTTCAAATTGCGACGGCGTTGATTGTCCGCCGGCTGCTTGTGCGTGCTCGCAACCCATGTATGACTCCTTTGTATATGTTGGGGCCGGGGCCCCGCGATGTGACACGAGCGTCATTGTACCCTCGTTTGCGAGCGGGAGTCATTTGCGATGCATTTGGGCCGAGCGTGCTTGCAATACGATGGGTCCAAGCGAATGGGCGGGCTTATTGAACTTTGCTGGCGAACTCGAGGTATTGCATGCGCTGCAGCTTGTCGATCGTCGAGGCGTATGGGCTGTCTTCAGATTCCAAGTCGTAGCGCAGCCCGTCGGCACCAAGATAGCCGGCGACATTGATGGTGGGCACATCTGACCTTGTTGCAAGCAGGGCCTTTTGATAGCCAGTGAGCGGGGCGCCGATCTTATTAAGGGTAATAGCTGCAATCTCGTTTGCCCCGACGGTGTCGTAGACGTTGAGCTCGGTATTGCCGGCGATTTCATAGTTAGCCCAGACGAAATAGGTCGACTGATAGATACGGAAAGCGTGGCTTGCCGTATCTTCCTGAGGGTACAGCTCGTCGTTGAGAGTCGTTGCGGCGCTCGGCTGATGGTCGCCAAAAAAGACAAGAACAACCGGTCTGCCGATATTGCGGAGCTCGTTGATAAAGTACTCGAGGTCCCGGTCGGATGCATTGATGCAGGTGAGATAGGTATTGAGCGCGCTATTGGCGCCCTCGCTGGCTCCCTCGACCCAATAGTTTGTCAGCTCTTCGGCGGGAACGGTGCCATAGTCGTAGCCGCCGTGATTTTGCATCGTGACGTCAAAGATGAACTGCGGGGCTTCGTCGGTTCTGAGCAGGTCGAGTATCTTGTCGTAGGTGGCGTAGTCGCATACGCCGGCATGGTAATAGGGCGCACCTTCGAAATCGCCGATTGAAAGAAAGTCTCCAAAACCCAGCTGCTGATAGATTTTATCTCGATGGTAGTTGACGGGGTTTTGCGGGTGCATAGCGGTAGTGGTATACCCGAGCTCTTTAAGGTCCTTTGCCAGGCTGTTGACGCCATTCATCTGATACAGCTGATAGGGGATTTTGCCTAATCCGACAAAGGCCGTTGTCGCTCCGGTCAAAAATTCGAATTCGGAGTTCGCCGTTCCGCCACCGGTGACCGAAGCGAGCATGGTGCCGCGAACAAGTGTGTCGGGAAGCGAGTTGTAGAATGCGGGACCGGTGTACCCGGCCGCCTGGAGCTGCTCAAAGCACGAAAGGTCGCTAAAACTCTCGTTCATGACGGCAACAATCGTCGGCTTGATTTCATTGAACTGGGCAACGGCCGCCGCGCGCTGCTCGCTCGAGCCATACGTGCTGTCGTAGGCGGCGGCGAGCTCCTGCTCGATGCTCTGCGCCTCATCGGGCGTATAGTCTTCGGGCTTTTCAATGGGCAACTCGTTGACCATTTCGGTGAACGAAGTGATAAAACCCTGAGACGCATACGTGGTGATGGGCTGCCAACGGTCAAATCCAAAATCCAGCGACTGCTCCAAGTCGATGTTGGAAAAGCCCAAGAGCCCCACAACGGTCACTAGCAGAAAAGCGCAGAGGTTAGCGGCGATTGCGGGGAAGACATGGGCGGGCGTACGGAGCTTTCGCGGTCGGATAAGCGAAAGAAGCCCCAGGGAAATCTCCAGCAGGGCGAGTGAGGTTACGATTCCTGCAGTGAAGGTGAACTCATATCCCTCACTTACTTCCATTGCGGTGCCCAATGCCAAAATGTCGCTCGGCAGGATGGCCTCGCCTTTAAACGTTATGACGAAGTGCTCGGCAATGCCAAGGGTACAACAGACGACGGGCACGAGGGCCATGACTCCTCCATGACGCTGTCCCAGCAAATAAAGGGAGAGCAGAACCGTCGCGAGCAGCCCAACGGAAAACCCGAATGAGTTGGCGGGAATGCGATAGAACGTTTCGTTGCAGGCAATTTCGAGTGAAACGAACGAGGGCGCTGAAACAGCGGCGACGACAAGGATGTCGCGGCAAATACAGGCAACCGTTCCCGTCGCAAGATCGGTTTGGTCGATAAGTCCCGAAACCAAGGGCTCGACAAGAAGTATGACGGCGGCAGCACCGAGCGCCGAATAAGAAAGGACCCATAGGGAACAGTCCTCATTTACGAGCAATTGATTCGTAATCCATGCAGCTACCATGCCGAGCGGGATGAGGAGCATCGCGCACCAAAAGACGCGGGCAATGGGCGGTTTTTCGTTGTGTTTGATTGAAAAATACACGCGCACGACGACGGCGGCCACGATAAGGACGGCGATGAATATGGGCAGATTGGCCATGCCACTCGAAGTGATTTCAAGGGGGATATCTTCGGTCATGGACGTTCCTCTGTTACAGCAAATTAAGTTCAGTTTTAGATTACTCTAACCTTTCCACAGCATTTCGAGAAACAAAGCACCCGACACGCAAAGCAAAAGGTCTGCGAATCTTGTATTACGAACATCTGTGCGCGTTGAGTGCGTTAAACTCATCGACAGTGTGATTTGAGGTTATAGGAGGCAAGGAGCTTCCATGTCTGATTCTTCTATCGTTATCCGTGGTGCGCGCGAACACAACCTGCGCAATATCGATGTTTCCATCCCGCGCGACGAGCTCGTGGTCATTACCGGTCTTTCGGGCTCGGGCAAGAGCTCGCTGGCGTTTGACACGATCTATGCCGAGGGTCAGCGTCGCTACGTGGAGAGCCTGTCGAGTTATGCGCGCCAGTTTTTAGGCCAGATGGACAAGCCCGATCTAGACTCGATCGACGGCCTTTCGCCGGCCGTCTCGATCGATCAGAAGACGACGTCCAAGAATCCGCGCTCGACGGTGGGTACTGTAACTGAGATTTATGACTACCTTCGCTTGCTTTTTGCACGCGTGGGCACGCCGCACTGCCCCGAGTGCGGTCGCGTTATCGAACGCCAGACCACCGATCAGGTCGCCGATAAGGTCCTGGCAGCGGGAGAGGGTCGTCGTGCGTTTGTGCTGGCACCGGTGGTGCGCGGGCGCAAAGGCGAGTACGCAAAATTGTTCGAGGATCTTCGGGCTGAGGGCTTTAGCCGCGTGCGTGTCGACGGCGAAGTACGCTCGCTCGACGACCCCATCGATCTGGACAAAAAGTTCAAGCACGATATCGAGGTCGTAGTCGACCGCATCGTGATTCGGGAAAACTCTCTGGGCCGTATCGCCGAGTCGGTTGAACAGGCGACTGCCTTGGCACACGGCAATGTGAACGTGTACATGCTGCCCGATCGCGATGCTCCCGAGGGAACCGAGGGCGAGCTGCTGGAGTATTCGTTGGCTCTGGCGTGCCCGGAGCACGGACACTCCATCGACGACCTACAACCCCGCGACTTTTCGTTCAACGCGCCCTATGGTGCGTGTCCCGAGTGCGATGGTCTGGGCTTTAAGAAAACGGTCGATGCCGAGGCGCTGATTGAGGACCCGTCGAAGTCGATTGCCGATGGGGTCTTTGGAAGCCTGTTCGGCAATTCGAACTACTACCCCCAGATCTTCGCCGCGGTCTGTAAGCACTTTAAGGTGAGCGCGGATACACCGTGGGAAGACCTACCTCCGCGAGTGCGCCGTGCATTTTTGGATGGCATGGGCGACAAGAAGATTTCGGTGGACTATCAAAAGCTCGACGGTCGTCGCAGCCAGTGGGACACCAAGTTTTCGGGCGTGCGCAATATCCTGTACGAGCGCTATACCGAGACGACCAACGAGAACACTAAGGCGCGCCTGGAGAAGTACATTCGCGAGGAGCCGTGTTCGAGCTGCCATGGTGCTCGCCTGCGCCCCGAGATGCTCGCCGTCACCGTGGGCGGCAAGTCCATTTATGAGGTTTGCTGCCTGTCGTGCCGCGAGTCGCTCGAGTTTTTTGAGGACCTTGAGCTCACCGAGCGTCAACAATTCATCGGCGGTCGTATCGTCAAGGAAATCCTGGAACGCTTGCGTTTTCTGGTTGATGTCGGCCTTGATTATCTGACGCTCGATCGTGCTTCGGCGACGCTTTCCGGCGGTGAGGCGCAGCGCATTCGCCTGGCTACGCAGATCGGTGCGGGCCTCATGGGCGTTCTCTATATTCTGGACGAGCCTTCGATTGGTCTTCACCAGCGCGACAACGAGCGGCTGATTAAGACACTCGAGCGCCTGCGCGATATCGGCAACACCGTTATCGTCGTTGAACACGATGAGGACACGATTCGCGCTGCCGACTATGTGATCGATATGGGGCCAGGCGCGGGCGTCAACGGCGGGCACGTGGTCGCCGCGGGAACGCCCGCTGACATCATGGCGTGCCCCGAATCAATGACGGGTGCCTATCTGACCGGCAAGCGAATGATTCGAGTTCCCAATGAACGCCGCAACCCCGGACGTGGCTGTCTTAAGATTACGGGAGCATGTGCCAACAACCTCAAAAACGTTACCGCCAAGATTGAGTTTGGCACGCTTACCGTCGTAACCGGCGTATCGGGATCGGGAAAGAGTTCCTTGGTCACCGATACGATTGCGCCTGCCCTCACCAACGCTATCCATCGCTCTACGCGTCCCGTGGGCCCGTTCAAAAAAATCGACGGTATCGAGTGCATCGATAAGGTGATCGATATTGATCAGTCGCCAATCGGCCGTACGCCGCGGTCGAATCCCGCTACCTATATTGGTTTGTGGGACGACCTGCGTGCGCTGTTTGCGAGCACGCCGGAGTCGAAGGCGCGTGGCTACTCGCCGGGACGCTTCTCCTTTAATGTGAGCGGCGGACGCTGCGAGGCGTGCAAGGGCGACGGCCAGATCAAGATTGAGATGCACTTTCTTCCCGATATTTATGTTCCCTGCGAGGCTTGTGGCGGCAAGCGCTATAACCGCGAGACGCTCGAGGTTACCTATCGTGGCAAGACTATCTCGGACGTACTTGACATGAGCGTGGCCGAGGCACTGGCTTTCTTTGGGAATATTCCGCAGATCAAACGAAAGCTTCAAACCCTGTATGACGTCGGCCTAGGTTATGTGAGCTTGGGCCAGCCCGCCACGACGCTCTCGGGTGGTGAGGCGCAGCGCGTAAAGCTCGCCAAGGAGCTTCATCGCCGTCAGACGGGTAAGACGTTCTATATTTTGGACGAGCCTACGACCGGTCTTCATTTTGAGGACGTTCGCCAGTTACTTGATGTGTTGCAGCGTCTAGTCGATGCGGGCAATACGGTGTTGGTGATCGAGCACAACCTCGATGTCATCAAGGTCGCCGACCGTCTGATCGATATGGGTCCCGAGGGTGGCAACGGTGGCGGAACTGTCGTGGTCTCGGGTACGCCAGAGCAGGTTGCGGCATGCCCGCAGAGCTATACCGGCAAGTTCTTGGCGCCGTTGCTCAAACGCGATAAGGAGCGTCAAGCGCAACTCGATGCCTAATACATAGGTGTTTTTGAAACATGAGCGCCGCCGATTCCTTGCGATTCGGTGGCGCTCTCTTTGTCGAGATAGCGTATGCCGCGCAAATGGACATATACTTAAAAATTGCGTTCTTATATGAGGGAAAGGATATGCCATGCCGAAGGCCGTGAAGACGCCAAAGACCAACGCCATGCGTGAGCTGGAAAGCGCCGGCATCCCCTATGTTCTCCATACGTACGAAGACGATGACGACGAATCGTCGGGGCTGGGCGTCGCGATTTCCGAGCAGCTTGGCGAGGAGCCCGGTCAGGGATTTAAGACCCTGGTCTGCACGACGCCGTCCAACGACCATGTCGTATGCTGCATTCCCGTTGCCGACGAGCTCGACCTCAAGGCCGCCGCGCGCGCCGCAGGCGAAAAGTCGCTGACCATGATGCATGTCAAAGATTTGCTTGCCGCGACGGGGTATGTCCGCGGCGGTTGCAGTCCGGTCGGTATGAAAAAACGCTTCCGGACTCTGATCGATGAGACATGCGTCCTTTGGGATACCATTTTTATCTCGGGTGGCAAGCGCGGCTATCAGCTTGAGCTTGCTCCCGATGACTTAGTTGCATTTTGCGGGGCGACGGTTGCCCCGATCACGAGAGAGGACTGAGCGATGCCGCAGGAAGAATCAAAGCGCGGAGCTCACTTTGCAAAAGGGTCGGCTCCTCAGACGCCCGCGCCCGAGGCCGCTTCGTTCGATAACGAGATTCGAAACGCCTGGTCCGCTGTCGCTGACCCGGGCGAGACGGCCGTGTACTTGCGTGCCGCCGGTGCCGGCACGGCACTTCCCCGTACGGTTCTTTCTTCGGCTCGTCCCGATGAGACGGCTGTCTTTTTGGCCGCCGCTCAATCGAGCGCCAGCGTGATGCCGATCGCCTCCGAGGCTCCTCGTGCGCCGCGTCCCGATGAGACGGCGGTGTTTTTGATGGCAGCCCAGGGAAAGAGCACACCGCAGAGCGCTCCTGCCGCTCGTTCCGCCAAGCCCACGGCTCATGATGATGGCGAACCGCTTTTTTCGGATGACGAATGGTCGCCGCTTGGTTCGACCGATCCCGTCGAGGGCGTGGCCATCGACGGTGATGACGACTGGGACCCTCTGTCGTTTTCTGCCCGAACCGTCGCCGCCAATGAAGTTGACACGGTGTTTGGCAACCATGCCATATTCGATGATGATGCCGTATCCGGTAACAACATGCCGAACAGCGATGACGCCGCACCTGCTGATGACGCCGTTTTGGTTGACGATCCCTTTGCGATAACCGGCTCCTTTGCCGTCGTGGACGATTTGCCGCCACAAGATGAGGTTTATGAGGACTCTCAGGACGACGTAGACGATATGGGTTCGTCGGACTACTCCACGGTTGGTCGTTCTGCTGGCCTTATGACCGTGCTGACCATCGTGTCGCGTGTCACCGGGTTTATCCGCACGTGGGCCATGGCGGCCGCCATCGGTATGTCGCTGCTCTCGTCCTCCTATCAGGTTGCCAACAACCTGCCCAACATGCTCTACGAGCTCGTGATGGGCGGCATGCTCGTTACGGCGTTTTTGCCAGTGTATATGGGTGTGAGGCGCGAGCAGGGTCGCGAGGCATCGAACGAGTATGTCGGCAACCTGCTCGGTATTCTGCTTCTGCTGCTGGGCGGTATCTCGCTGCTGGGCACCGTGTTTGCTCCCGGCTTTATTTGGACGCAGTCGTTCCTTTCGGGCGATGGCGGCAGCATGGATACCGCTGCGTTCATGTTCCGCTTCTTTGCTATTCAAATTCTGTTTTATGGCTTGGGCTCGGTGTTCTCGGGCGTTCTCAACGCACACCGCGACTATTTCTGGTCGACGTTTGCCCCGGTTCTCAACAATGTCATCGTCATCGCCAGCTTTATGGGCTTTGCTCCCGTGTCTGCACAATTTGGCGAGCAGGCCGGTATTATCTTGATCGCAGCTGGTACGACCCTCGGCGTCTTTGTCCAGATGGCCTGCCAGATTCCCGCGCTTGGCAAGCATGGCGTGCATCCTCATATCCATATCGACTTTAAGGATCCCGCGCTGCGACAGACGATCGCGCTTGGTATCCCGACGCTGCTCGCCACGGTGTGCATGTTTGTCTCGACCTCCATTACCAATGCCGCCGCGCTGGTGGTGCAGCCCGAGACCGGCCCTTCCGTCATCGCATATGCGCGCCTGTGGTACACATTGCCCTATGCGCTGATCGCCGCCTCGCTTTCGACGGCACTCTATACCGAACTCTCTCACGATGCGCAGGAGAAGGATTACGACAGCGTCCGCACGGGCATTTCGCGCGGTGTCGCCCAGATGCTCTTCTTCCTGATTCCGTTTGCGATGTTTCTGATCGTCTTCGCCCGTCCGCTCAACATGATCTACTGCGCCGGCAAGTTCGATGAATCCGGTGTGGCGCTGGTGTCGGAGTTCCTTATCTATCTGGCACTTTCCCTGCCGCTCTACGGCGTGGTCGTGCTGATGCAGAAGAGCTTCTCGGCCCTGCTCGATATGAAACCTTATAGCCGCTATTGCCTGTACTCCGCTATCGGTCAGGCCGGTTCGGTGCTGCTGTTTGGCGTGGTGCTGGGCTACGGTATGCCGGCAATTGCGCTTTCGTACGTCGTTGACTACGTGGTCTTGGTCGGATGCTCACTGTGGTGGCTGCGCCGTCGTCTGCATGGCCTTCGGGTCAAGTCTATCCTGCATGGCGGTTTCTTCGGCCTACTGTTCGGTGGCTTGGGCGCTGCCGCGGGCGCCGGCGTCCTGTGGGCACTTGAGCACTTTGTCGGAGCGCTTGGCAGCTCGATCCTAATTACCCTGGGCTACGTTTGTGTTGCAGGTGTCGTCTCGCTCGCTGTAACTTTTGGTCTTGCCTTCGTCTTTAAGATGCCCGAGGTCTCGGCGCTGCTTCGTCGCAAGTAGGTGCGCGTGGCAGGTCACGACAACATTCCAACACTTGCCGAGCAGGTTTCGCGCGTTCCCACGCAACCCGGCTGCTACCTTTGGAAAGATGCCAAGGGTGATGTCATCTATGTGGGCAAGGCAAAAAACCTGCGTGCCCGTATGCGTCAATACGTGACGCTGCAGGACGAGCGTCAAAAGATCCCGCTCATGATGCAGCTGGTGGCGAGCTTCGACTATATCGTGGTGGAGACCGAGCACGAGGCATTGGTGCTCGAGCGCAATCTGATTGGCCAGTACCATCCGTACTTTAACGTCGATCTCAAAGACGATAAAAGCTATCCCTTTATCGCCATTACCAAGAGCGACTTGTTTCCGGCTATTAAATACACGCGAGAGCGTCATAAACCGGGAACGCGCTATTTTGGCCCCTATACCGATAGCCGTGCGGCGCGTGAGACCATCGATACGCTACGCAAGGTTATTCCTATTTGCTCGGCATCCTGTGCGGAATGGCGCCGCTGCCGCCGCATCGTCGAATCTCATAAGGGCGAAGAAGACATCGTCAATATGATTTGCGCGCAAAACGGGCGTCCTTGCTTTGACTACCATGTCGGGCGCGGGCCGGGCGCATGCGTCGGCGCGATTTCCCCTGCCGACTATGCCAAGAACGTCAAACGTGTCGAACGTTTCTTGTCGGGCCATCGCAAGGATGTCGTTGACGAGCTTACGTCCGAGATGACGGAGGCAGCCGAGACGCTCGATTTTGAGCGTGCGGCGCGCGTCAAGCGTCGCCTGGAAGTCATTAGGGGCCTGGACGATCGCCAACAGGTCGTTTTTCCATCGAGCGTCGATATCGACGTCATCGGCTTCTATCGCGAAGAGACTATTTCTGCCGCCTGTGTCTTTGTCGTTCGCGAGGGCCGAACGGTTCGAACTTGTGAGTTCATCCTCGATAAAGGCCTGGATGTCGACGAGGAAGAGCTTCAATCGGGCTTTCTTAAGCGCTATTACGACGAGACGGCTGATATTCCAGCCGAGATCAATCTCTCTGTCGAGCTTGAGGACGCCGAAGCGTTGGGGGAGTGGCTTGCGGGCAAGCGCGAACGCTCTTGCCATCTCCATAGGCCGCAGCGCGGCGAAAAGCACCGCCTGCTCGATATGGCTTCCAAAAATGCGCGCCATGCCCTCATGCGCTACATGATGCGCACGGGGTATGCTGACGATCGCACTAATCAGGCGCTCCTGGAGCTCGAAAGCGCGCTGGCGCTGCCTGCGCCGCCGTTGCGCATCGAGTGCTTCGATATCTCGACGTTGCACGGCACCTTTACCGTCGCTTCGATGGTGGTATTTACCAACGGCCGTGCCGACAAGGGCCAGTATCGTCGCTTTAAAATTCAGGCCGAATTGGACGAGGCGAACGACTTCGTATCGATGTCCGAGGTTCTGGGGCGTCGCTATGCTCCCGAGCGCATGGCGGACGAGCGCTTTGGCTCGCGCCCCGATTTGCTCGTTGTCGATGGCGGCAAGCCGCAATTGACCGCTGCAATTAAGCAACTTGAGGCGCTTGGCCTCGATATACCAGTTTGTGGCTTGGCAAAGGCCGATGAGGAAGTTTTCGTGCCATGGGACGAGACCCCCGTCGTGCTGCCGACCGGCTCCGCTTCGCTTTATCTGATCAAGCAGGTTCGCGATGAATCCCACCGATTTGCGATTACGTTCCATCGCGAGTTGCGCGATAAGGCTATGACGGTTTCGGTGCTTGACGACGTTCCGGGCGTGGGACCCACCAGAAAACGTGCCATTATGCGCCATTTTGGCTCGATGAAGCGTTTGCGCGCGGCAAGCGAGCAGGAGATTGCGGAAGTTCGAGGCGTTCCGGCCGATGTCGCCAAAGCGGTCCACGAGGCACTTGTTGCATGGAATGCCGAGCGCGCCCAGGCATCGGCCAGCCGTTCCGAAAACTAAACGCTCTTCTAAACAACTGATATACATGATTGGTTGATTTTCAATCATTTATTTCGCGGCGATTACCTGCTGATTTCGGGTTTTATTAACGCTAAAACGTTTGACTAGCCATGGTGAATAACCCTGCTATCCTGCGGGTTGACGAAGACTGATATCTCACCTCGTCGATACATACTGTCTGTCGAATCGTTTGTCAATGAATTCGGTGAACGGTAGTAAATACCGTTCAAGCGTATGTATGTATCGGTCGCCGAGCGCGGCACCCAAGTTGGGTTTGTCGGTAGGTAAGGTATATATCGTCCGCAAGTTGCGCGGGGGCAAGTCTAGGTGCTCCCGGGTAAGATTCTCTATTGATAGGAGAAGACATGGCCATCATCAACAAGGGTATGTCCAGGCGTTCGTTCCTCGGCCTCACCGGCAGCGTCGCTGCTGTCGCCGGCCTTGGTCTCACCGGCTGCGGTGGCAGCTCCAGCGACGAGGGTTCCGCTTCCGGTTCCACCGATTCCGCCAACCGTGGCGGCGGCGTGATCACCGCTGGTTCCGCTTACGCTCCGTCCAGCTTCGACCCCGCCAGCACCGGCTCCGCTGTTGGCCTGGGCGCTAACTGGCATGTCGTCGAGGGCCTTTACGGCATCGATTACCACGACTACAGCACCTTCAACGAGCTCGCCACCGACGATCCCAAGTCTGTGGACGACACTACCTTCGAGGTCACCATCCGCAAGGGTGCCAAGTTCTCCGATGGCACCGAGGTCACTGCTGACGACGTCGTTGCCTCCTACACCGCTTGCGCCGCTTCTGCTACCTATGCTCCGTTCTTCCAGCCCTTCGAGTCCATCGAGGCCAAGGACGCCAGCACTGTAACGGTCAAGACCAAGGTCCCCAACTTCTCCCTGCTCAAGGATCGTCTGGCCATCATCCGCGTTACCCCGGCTACCCAGGCCGAGGAGGATCGCGCCAAGCAGCCGATCGGTTCCGGCCCCTGGATGTACGACTCTATCTCCGATACCGAGATCACCCTGGTTCCCAACCCCGAGTACAACGGTGAGTATGCTGCCGAGGATAAGAAGATCCAGTACAGCATCCTGACCGACCCCACCGCTCGCGTTACCGCTCAGCAGGAGGGCTCCACGCTCGTTATGGAGCTCGTCACCGCTGACGCCGTCGACCAGCTCGAGAGCGCTGGCTGCAAGATCGATAACGTTCAGGGTTTCGGCACCCGCTTCATCATGTTCAACGTCGCCAAGGAGCCTTGGAACAACGTCAAGGTCCGTCAGGCCGTCATGTACGCGCTCGACACCGAGAAGATGATCACCAACACCTTCGCCGGCCTTGCCACCGCTGCCAGCTGCTACCTGCCCAAGAGCTTCACCAACTATCATGAGGCTTCCACGGTGTACAAGACTGACGCCAAGAAGGCCAAGAAGCTCATCGAAGAGTCTGGCATCACCCCGGGCGCCATCACCCTGCGCACCACCGACAACGAGCAGATCAAGGGTATGGCCGCTCAGGTCAAGAACGACCTCGACGCCCTCGGCTTCGATGTGACCATCCAGACCGATACCTCGCCGGCCACCTACGCTGCCATCGACGGCGGCGAGGCCTACGATATCCTTCTCGCTCCTGGCGATCCGTCCTGCTTCGGCGCCGATCCCGACCTGCTGCTCAACTGGTGGTATGGCGACAACGTCTGGATGCAGACCCGTTGCCCGTGGAAGGATTCCGCTGAGTGGGCGAAGCTCCACGGTCTCATGGACGAGGCTCTTGCCGCCGAGGGCGACGAGCAGCAGAAGAAGTGGAACGAGTGCTTCGACATCATCGCCGACAACGCCGTTCTGTACCCCGTTGTCCACGTCAAGACCGTCTCCGCTTCCTGGGACGATCCGTCCACCGCGCCCAACGGCGAGGCCCTCGATGGCTTCAAGGGCATCGGCACGACGAGCATGTCCTTCAGGGGCGTCGCGACCGTCAAGGCCTAAGACTCGCTTGAGTCATATGTGGGGCGTCGGTCGTAAGGCAACGTCCTCATAGTTGAAACAAAGACCCGGGCGGCCTCGATGTCGCTCGGGTCTTGTAATGAGTATCCATACTCATATACCAGTTGGTCCTACCGACAAAAGAAAGGGGAGAGAACGTGAACAACTTTCTACGTTTGATTGGAAGGCGTCTCGTGGCGCTGCCGATCATGGCATTGGGCGTCACCGTCCTGGTGTTCTTCCTTATGTCGTTCTCCAAGACCGACCCCGCCTATACGGCGTTGGGTGACGGTGCCTCGCCCGAGGCGGTTGCCGAGTACCATGAGAAGTATGGTCTGGACGACCCCTGGCCCGTGCGGTACGTGCGCTATATGGGCGATTTGATCCATGGTGACATGGGCACCTATGGTGCTGCTCGCAACTCCGTTGCCAAGCGCATCTCCACGGCCCTGCCCGTCACGATGCAGCTGACCTTCATCGGTCTTGCCATCGGCGCGGTCGTCTCGTTTTTGCTCGGCGTCATCGCGGCACTGTATCGCGATAAATGGCCGGACCAAGTGATCCGCGTCTTCTCCATCGCCGGCTTGGCAACCCCGTCGTTCTGGCTTGCCGTCCTGTTGATCCTGCTGTTCTCTTCCTACCTTAAGGTGCTCCCGGCGTCCGGTGCTCTGCCTCACTTCACCACCAACCCGGCTGGCTATCTGGGACGTATGATCATGCCCGCTATCGCCCTGGCATTCCCGCTGACGGGCCAGATGACTCGTATCGTGCGTACGGCCATGGTTGAGGAGCTCGATAAGGACTACGTCCGCATGGCCCGTGGCGCCGGCGTTCCCGAGAAGGTCGTCGTCGGCATCAACGTTTTGCGCAACGCGCTGATCACCCCGGTCACCACCCTCGGTCTTAAGATCGGTTACCTTATGGGCGGCGCCGTCGTCATCGAGGTCATCTTCAACCTCCCCGGCATGGGTACTGCGATTCTGCAGGGCGTTCAGGGCAACGAGGCGAACCTGGTTCAGGGCGTCGTCATCGTCGTTGCTCTTGCCTTCATCATCATCAACATCGTGGTTGACATGCTCTACCTGCTCATCAACCCGCGCATCAGGACGGTGTAGATTATGGTAAAGATTCGAGAGAAGCAAACCGAGCAGCTCGAGAAAGCTGCCTCCAAGGGGCTCAAGCTCGGTGGCTGGAAGAAGATGACGCTGTCTTCTAAGATTGCCGCCGTCGTGCTGGCACTGGTCGCCCTGACCGCGATTCTGGCGCCCCTTCTTGCCCCCTATAGCCCGGTCGAGATTTTCACTGCTCGCCAGGCTCCCGGCAATGGATTTATCTTCGGTACCGACGATAAGGGCCGCGACATCCTGTCGCGTATGCTTTACGGTGGCCGTTACTCGCTGATCATCGGCTTCGGTGCTACTGCCATGGCTCTGGTCTGCGGCTCGGTCGTGGGCGCCCTCGCGGCGGTTTCGCGCAAGTCCGTTTCCGAGGCGATCATGCGCATCCTGGACATCATCATGTCCATCCCGGGCATCGCTCTCGCTGCCGTCTTCGTCTCCATCCTGGGCAATTCCGTGCCGTCGATCATCTTCGCCATCGGCTTTATGTACACTCCGCAGATTGCCCGTATCGTGCGCGCCAACATCGTGTCCGAGTACGGCGAGGACTATGTCCGCGCGGTCATCGTTTCCGGCGCCAAGGCTCCGTGGATTTTGATCAAGCATGTTCTGCGTAACTGCATCGCCCCGATCATGGTCTTCACCGTTACCCTGGTCGCCGACGCCATCATCTTCGAGGCCTCGCTGACCTTTATCGGCGCTGGTATCCAGGAGCCCACCGCTACCTGGGGCAACATCCTCGCCGACGCCCGCGGCGGCGTGCTCGCTGGCCGTTGGTGGCAGGCACTGTTCCCGGGCCTGGCCATCATGATCACCTGCCTGGCGCTCAACATCCTCTCCGAGGGCATTACCGACGCCATGGCCGCTGCTCCCTCTGCCGCCCTGGATCCGACCGACTCCTCCAAGCGCCGCGAGGCCGACCTGCTGGTCTCCGACCCCGTTCGCGCTTACAAGGAGCAGGCTCAGTCCCTGTCCGCCCGTCTTGGCGCCCTGCGCGATGTCGAGCTCAAGCGTAACGACCGCCATGTGCCCGATGAGTCCGTTGAGCCGATCCTTTCGGTCCGTGATTTCTGCATCCAGTTTGAGCACCACGGTGATATCAACGTCGTCGACCACGTCAACTTTGATGTCCGTCCCGGCCAGACCATGGGCCTGGTCGGTGAGTCCGGCTGCGGTAAGTCCATCACCACGCTGGCCATCATGGGCCTGACCGACGATGACGAGCATCTCTCCGGCGAGGTTCTCTGGGAGGGCCGCGACCTGCTCAAGATGAGCAAGAAGGAGTGGTTCGGCCTGCGCGGTACCGATATCGCCATGGTCTATCAGGACGCCCTGTCCTCGCTCAACCCCTCCATGCTCATTTCCGCCCAGATGAAGCAGCTCACCAAGCGCGGCGGCACCCGAAGCGCCGAGGAGCTCCTGGAGCTCGTGGGTCTCGACCCCAAGCGTACGCTCGAGAGCTATCCGCATGAGCTTTCCGGTGGTCAGCGTCAGCGCGTTCTGATCGCTATGGCCCTTACCCGCGACCCCAAGCTGGTCATCTGCGACGAGCCCACGACCGCTCTGGACGTTACCGTCCAGAAGCAGGTCATCAAGCTGCTTAACGACCTTCAGGCCAAGCTCGGCTTTGCCATGATCTTCGTTTCGCACGACCTGGCACTGGTCGCCGAGGTCGCTCATAACATCACGGTTATGTACGCCGGTCAGGTTATCGAGCAGGCGCCCACCAAGGAGCTGCTCACCAACCCGATCCACGAGTACACTCGCGGTCTTCTGGGTTCCGTCCTGTCCATCGAGAGCGGTTCGGGCCGCCTGCACCAGGTGCCCGGCGCCGTTCCGAGCCCGCGCGATTTCCCCAAGGGCGATCGCTTCGCACCCCGCTCGAGCCATCCGCGCATTGGCCTGGACACCCGTCCGGTCTTCAAGCGCGTGCCCGGCACCGAGCACTTCTATTCCGAGCTCCCCGATGAGGTGCTCAAGGCAAATGGTTTGACCCCTCACGCGGAGGTGATGTAGATGAGCGAGACCGCAGTCAACGGCGTCGAGCCGATCATCTTCCTTGATGACGTCCACGTCACCTTTAGGACCCGTACCGGCTCGATTCTGCACCCCAACCTGGTTCACGCCGTCCAGGGTGTAACGATTAAGCTCATGCCCGGACAGACTATCGGCATCGTCGGCGAGTCCGGTTGCGGAAAGTCCACCACCGCCAACGTCATGTGCGGCCTGCAGGCCCCCACGAGCGGCAAGGTCTACTTTAAGGGTAAGGACGTTACCAAACGTACCGCCGAGGACCGTCGCCACATGGGTCGCGTCATCTCGGTCGTGTTCCAGAACCCGGCCACGGCGCTCAACCCCCGCATGGTCGTTCGCGAGCAACTGCTCGACCCCATGCGCGTCCACAACCTGGGCACCGAGGCCGAGCAGGAGAAGCGCGTCAAGGAGCTCTTGGAGCTCACCGGTCTGCCCAGCTCCGCCGCCGAGGTTCTTCCCGGCCAGCTTTCGGGCGGCCAGCGCCAGCGCGTCGCAATTGCCCGTGCCCTGTCGCTGAACCCCGATGCCATCATCGCCGACGAGCCCACCTCGGCTCTGGACGTTTCGGTCCGCGCGCAGATTCTGAACCTGCTGACCGACCTTAAGAAGGAGCTCGGCCTGGCCATGGTGTTCATCAGCCATGACATCCAGACGGTCCGCTATATCTCTGACGACATCATCGTTATGAATGGCGGCAAGATCGTCGAGCAGGGCGAGGCCAAGCAGGTCTTCCAGCACCCTCAGGACCCCTACACCAAGATGCTGCTCGGCGCTGCGCCGTCGCTGCTGCATCCCAAGCTCGGCGAGTAGCCTCGCTTTCCCTCCCGTGCGCCCGGTTCCCTTGCCGGGCGCACCTCCGTTGCGATTTCGAAAGGCTGGGTTCACGAGCCATGCCAAGTGCTCAGGAGCTACAACAGCAATTTGGTGAATATCGAGGCGCTATGCCCCGTCCATCGGATTTCGATCTCTTTTGGAAGGACCGCATGGCCGAGGCCGAGGCCGTCGAGCTCGACTACGCGATCGAGGCGGCTTCGGTTGCGGATTCCGCGACCTGTCGGTTTTTCGATCTCTGGTATACCGGCATGTGTGGTGCACGCCTGCATGCCAAGTACCTCAAGCCGGTCTCGGAGGAGCCCGTGCCGCTGGTGCTTCAGTTCCATGGATATCCGGGTGCGAGCCGCAGCTGGTTTGAGCAGGCGTCGTTTGCGGGCATGGGCATGGCGCTCATTGCTCTCGATTGTCCCGGCCAAGGAGGCCCCTCCGAGGACATTGGTGGATTTGAGGGCACGACGGTCGCGGGCCATATCGTTGCCGGTATCGACGGCGACCCGGCCAACCTCTATTATGTCCGCCTACATCAGGATATCCGCATTCTGTGCCGCATCGTTCGCGAGCTCGGGGGCATCGATCTTACCCGCGTGTATGTGAACGGCGCATCGCAGGGTGGCGGTTTGGGTATTGCGACCTGCGCGCTTAACAGCGAGCTTATCAATCGCGCGGCCATCCTCTATCCCTTCTTATCGGACTTCCGCCTGGTTTGGGATCTGGACGCCGACGATATTGCCTACGAGGGTCTGCGCTATTGGTCGCGTTGGTTTGACGAGGACTCGACTCGTATCGAGGAAGCCTATGCCAAACTGGCGTACTTCGATTCCAAGAACTTTGCCCCCATGGTCAAATGTCCCGTTCTGTTTGGCACGGGCACAGCCGATATCGTCTGTCCGCCGGCGACGCAGTTTGCGGTCTACAACAACCTGACCTGTGAAAAGCGTCATGAGTTCTTTGAAGGTTTTGGCCACGAGGAGATTCAGGACTTTGATGATCTGATCATTTCGTTTTTCTGCGAGGGAGGGGAGGCTCATGTCTAAGTGCGAGAGCAATGTTGACGAGCTGATAGTCCCCGGGCTCGTGGGAATTCCTGGAACGGTTTCGTCAAGGCTCGCAGAATATCGGGACTGGCACGGTGATGCCCAAGCAGATATTTCTGATTTAGAGGCATGCGCTTCGAATCTTGAGATTCAAGGCCTGGCCATTACGGCGATTGACTTTGTTAACCCCTGCGCCCGTTACTCGGAGGTTTCCTTTGAACTCGGTGACAATGCGGTCCACGCTCGTTTGATTGAGCCAGTTGGTCGTGCCCGAGTATCTGAGCGCGTGCCACTGTGCCTGATGTTTCACGACATCGATCGGCCTGTGCGTGGCTGGCATCACATGACGAGATTTGCCGCCATGGGGTATGCCGTTCTCGCGCTGGATGACGATGTTGCTGGTGCGGACGATCTGCAGCAGGGGATTACCTCGCCCGCTTTTGTCGAGCGCGTCCGTTGGGGCTGCGCGTTGGCGAAGGTCGCGCGCAATCTTGATGGCGTGGACCCCGACCGCATTTTTGCATGGGGCGAGGGTCTTGGCGGCGGAGTTGCGCTGGCGGTTTCTGCTCTGGACGAGCGGGGCCTTGCCTGCACGGCGCTTGCCAATCCGCTTCCCAGCGGTCTCGAGGCGCTGTCGTCTCGGGCGCGCGGATCGGCGCTCATAGGCACATCGCTTATGGATACCGTGAGCGACCCCAAGGGACAGTTTGCCGTATTCAACGGTCTTGAGTGTGACCGGAGGCATATCATCTATGCCAAATACGCTCACGAGCGCATCAATGCGTTCGAAAACGAAGTCGTCGACTTCTTTAACCAAACGTTCTACCCGTGTTCTTTGGCCTAGACGGCCTGGACACTGCCAACAAGAGTGGGTGGCATAGGGCCGCTCGCCAGACAACTAAGGAGATTCTTGTGGCAACTCAGAAATTCACCGGCGTTATCCCTCCCGTCGTTGTTCCCGATACCGAAGACCACCAGCTCGACGTTGCCTCCTTTGAGCGCAGCATCAACCGCATGATCGATGCCGGCGTCGATGGCCTGTTCTTCCTGGGCTCCTCGGGCGAGGTCGTCTTCTCCACCGACGAGCGCCGTCGCCAGATTGTCGCAGAGGCCGTCCGTATCGTCGACCACCGCGTTCCCGTTCTGGTCGGCATCATCGACACCGAGACCGAGCGCATGATCGAGCACGGCAAGGTCGCTCAGGAGCTGGGCGCCGATGCGCTCGTCGCCACCTGCCCGTTCTATGCCCTGCAGGGCATGACCGAGGTCGAGGAGCACTTCCGCATCCTTCACGAGGAACTCGACCTGCCCATCTTCGCCTACGACATCCCCGTGTGCGTCCACACCAAGCTCCCCTGGAAGCTCCTTGCTAAGCTCGGCGCCGAGGGCGTCCTGGCTGGCGTCAAGGATTCCTCGGGCGATGACATCTCGTTCCGCTACCTCATTCAGGAGAACGAGAAGAACGGCCATCCGATGAGCATCCTTACCGGCCATGAGGTCGTCGTCGACGGTGCCTATCTCGGTGGCGCCGACGGTTCCGTTCCGGGCCTCGCCAACGTTGAGCCCGAGGGCTACGTTCGTCAGTGGAAGGCCGCTCAGGCTGGTGACTGGGCTACCGTCAAGGCCGAGCAGGATCGCCTCAATGAGATTTCGCACATCTGGGATGTCACCTCGGGCGTCCAGGGCTATGCCGGTGGCGTCGGCGCCTTCAAGACCGCTATGAACCTCATGGGCATCTTCGACAGCCCGACCATGCCGCGCCCGGTGAAGGCCATGACCGGTGAGAACGTCGAGGCGATTCGCAAGGTCCTCCAGGACAACGGTCTCCTTTAAGGCTTTCCCAGGCACCCGACCTCGCCGTTCAACCGTGCGGCCATGACCCATTAGGCCAATGGCCGCACGGTTTCTCGGCGATCTCGGGCACCTGAAAAACCTTTACCGCGCTGTGACGGCTAGCCTGACGGCGCATTTCCTGTAGTTGTTTTGTCTCCGAAGGAGAACGACATGGAGAACAAGTACGTCTGCTCTGTCGATATCGGCGGAACTAAGATCGCGACTGCCATCATGGAGTACCCGGCTGACGGCGGTGTGCCCCATCCCGTTTTTGAGGCTGAGGTTCCCACCGAGGCCCAGGAGGGTGGCGAAGCGGTCTTCCAGCGCATCGAGGCGTCTATCATGGCAGCTCTTGAAGCAAATCCCGATGTCGAGGTCCTCGGAGTTGGCATCGGCGCTGCCGGTGTCGTCGACCCCAAGACGGGCGCCATCGCGTATGCCAATGAGATTATGCCCGGCTGGTCCGGCGTTCAGTTGGGGCCGCGTCTGCGCGAGGACCTCGGCCTTCCCGTTGCCGTTGTAGGCGACGTGCAGGCTCATGCTCTGGGCGAGGCCCACTGGGGCGTCGGCAAGGGCAAGTTCTCCGTCTTGTGTTTGGGCATCGGTACGGGCATCGGTGGCGCATATGTCGAGAACGGCCGCGTGATGCAGGGCTTCCATGGTGCTGCCGGCCATATGGGCCACATCGAGTGCTCGGCTGCCGCTGGCATTCCCTGCGCCTGCGGGCGTTCCGGCCATCTGGAGTCGGTTGCTTCCGGAACATCAATCGGGCGCATGTACGATGAGCGTTTTGGCCGCGTCGACCCCAGCCGTCCTTCGGTCGGCCGTGACGTGAACGACCTGTGCCGCGCAGGCGACACAAAGGCGACCGAGGTCATTCATGACGCCGGCTTTGCGCTGGGCGCCAGCCTGGGCTCGCTCGCTAACATCCTGGACCCTGAGGTCATCGTGCTTTCGGGCGGCGTGATTCACCAAGGTCCCGATTGGCGTTCACAGACGTGGAAGGACTCGGTGCACGAGGGCTATGCCAGCCAGGCGCTCGACCCGCTTCAGGACACGCCGATTCTCATCGGCTCTCTGGAGGGCGACGCGCCGCTCATCGGTGCTGCCGAACACCTTCTTGCGTCGTTGAAGTAAATATAACTACCAAGTGCGCCTTCTGAGGTGCCGCAGATTGACGTGAAAGAGGAGCGAAGCGTACTTCGGTACGCGAGCGACGGTTTGAACGTCAAGGTGCGGTGTCTCAGAAGGCTGTTTTGAGAAAGGTTGAGTCGAACATGACCGTCGATCCTTTGATCCAGTCCCTGAAGGGTAAGCTCGTCGTGAGCGTTCAGGCGTATATGGGCGAGCCGCTTCGTACACCCGAGACCATGGCTCAAATGTCCCGTGCTTGCGAGCTTGGCGGCGCCGCCGCCATTCGCTGCCAGGGCCTTGCCGACATTGCCGCCATTAAGGGCCGCTGTGAGGTTCCTGTTATCGGCCTGTGGAAGGATGGGCACGAGGGCGTTTACATCACGCCGACGCTGCGTCACGCTCGCGCCTGCGTTGCTGCCGGTGCCGATATCGTGGCGATCGACGCCACCGATCGTCCGCGCCCCGATGGTAAGACGGTCGAGGATACTTTCCGCCCGCTGCATGAGGAGGGTGTGCTCCTGATGGCGGATTGTGCCACCATCGAGGACATTCGCCGTGCGGTTGATATGGGCTTCGACCTGGTATCCACCACACTCTCTCACGGTGTCGCCGCCATCGACTGCACCATGGCCGATGGCCCCGACCTGCCGCTCCTGCGTCAGGCGACCGAGGAATTTCCCGGCCTTCCCATCATTTGCGAGGGTCGCGTGCATACGCCCGAGGAGGCTCGCGCTGCAATCGACGCCGGCGCGTGGGCCGTTGTCGTCGGCACCGCTATCACGCACCCCACGAGTATTACAAGTTGGTTCAAGGCTGCGCTTGAGGCGTAAGACGGGCCTTGTATCCGCTTGGGGCGGTATACTCAATAAAGGCAATTGATCGCGCGGGATCCGCTGGCCGGGTCCCGCGCTTATTTTAGGAGGCACACATGCAAAAGGGAGATGCCATGGATGCGGCGGAGCGCTCGGAGCGTATCCCCGATATCGTCATCATCACCGGAATGTCCGGCTCGGGCCGAACGCAAGCCATGCATGTGTTTGAGGACATGGGCTATTTTTGTATCGACAACCTGCCCCCACGCCTGATTGCCCAGCTTGCTGAGCTCGTTGGCATCAATACGGGCGTGGGCAGGCACCTTGCCGTTACCTGCGACCTGCGTAGCCAGGGCTTGTTCGATGAACTGCTCGATGCTGTTGCCGCACTGGAAGAGCGCGAGATGAGCTGCGACATTGTGTTTCTCGAGGCGTCTGACGAGGTGCTGATTCGCCGGTATAGCGAAAACCGTCGTCGCCATCCCATTGCAAAGCCGGGGGAGACCACGGCCGACGCTATTCAGCGTGAACGTCTGCAGCTGCAGGGCGTTCGCGATCGAGCGGATATGATTATCGACACGAGCCGCTTGCGCACTTCTGCCTTGCGCAACAAGCTGCGCATGGCTTTTTCCGAGCTGTCCGACCAGCAGCTTATGGATGTCCACGTGTTCTCGTTTGGCTTTAAGCATGGCATGCCCGTCGAGGCGGATATCATGATCGATGTTCGCTTCTTGCCCAATCCTTTCTACGATCCCGAGATGCGCACCATGACCGGTCTCGATAAGAAGGTCTCCGATTTTGTCTTGGACCACCCCAAGACCCAGGAGTTCTGGAAGGCCTGGACCCAGCTGCTCGATACGGTCATGCCGGGTTATATCGCAGAGGGCAAGCCGCAGCTTTCCATTGCTATCGGCTGCACAGGCGGACAGCACCGTAGCGTCGCCATTGCTGAGGCCACGGCCCGCTACCTGGAGGGTGCTCAGTATCATGTGAGCATCTCCCACCGTGACCTGTCGCGTGCCAACACGAAGGCATAGGTTTACATGTCGTTTACCGCTGAGGTGCGTGACGAGCTTGCGCGCTGCGAACCAGAATGCGAATACTGCGATTTGTCGACGCTTGCTGCGCTAACGCGTGTGAGCGGCACGCTTTCGCTGGCGGGCTCGGGACGGTACCGCTTGACGGTCGCGACCGAGACGGGTGCTGTGGCGCGCACGATGATTGCGCTGACGCATCGTATCCTTAAGCTCAAGACCGAATTCACGGTTCGTAAGTCGGTTCTGCACAAGGTACGAAACTATCTCATCACCTTGCCCGATCAGCCCGATTTGGATAAGGCTCTGGTGCTGCTGGGCATTCTCGACCGTAGGGGAGGGCTCGTCGCGGGTGTGCCGCGCCACATCGTCGCCCGTCCTTGCTGCAGGCTCGCCTATATTCGCGGTGCGCTGATTGCCGGAGGCTTTGTTGCCGACCCGCGTGGCGATTTTCATTTGGAGATCGCGGTTCAGGGCGAGGAGTATGCAAAGGGACTTTGCGACCTTCTGGAGCAGATTGGAGTTCACGCCCGCGTCAATGCGCGTCGCGGCTCGTATGCCGTGTACATCAAGAGTGCCGAGGAGATTAAACGTCTGTTACAGCTGATTGGCGCCAAGCGCAGCGTTGCCGAGATTGAAGAGGCCCGCGCGGTTAAGCTGGTGAAGAACGACGTGAATCGTCGCGTGAACGCAGAGCTTGCCAACCAGACCAGAAGTGCCGGTGCCGCCCAACATCAGCTTGCGCTCATCGATGAGCTTGATCGGCGCGGTTTGCGCGAAACGCTGCCGGACGCTCTGGCAGTTTTTTGTGACTTACGCGAGCGTTACCCCGATCTCTCACTGCGAGATTTGGGGGAAATGGCCGACCCTCCTTTGTCGAAGTCGGCCTTGTATCACCGTGTTTTGCGCCTTGAAAAGCTCATTGAAGCAAGCGGGTAGTTTAACGCAATAGCTTTTATGGTGGTTTAACTGCTGTTTTATACGTTAAAGCGTTTTAACGCAAATTTGATTTTCAATTTCGAGCATTCTCGTGAAATTCAAGCCAAAAAAAAGGTATATTAGGCGAGTGGTTAGTTTGTGGGCCTCAACGGCAGGCGCTGTAGCTTGCGGGGGCCTTACGAAAGGAGACACAATGGCAGTAAAGGTTGCTATTAACGGCTTCGGTCGCATCGGTCGTCTGGCCTTCCGTCAGATGTTCGGTCATGAGGGCTCCGAGATCGTCGCTATCAACGACCTCACCTCTCCCGATATGCTCGCTTACCTGTTGAAGTACGACTCCACGCAGGGCAACTATGCTCGCGATCACGAGGTCGTCGCTGGCGAGGATTCCATCACCGTTGACGGCAAGGAGATCAAGATCTACAAGGAGGCCGACGCCAACAACCTGCCTTGGGGCGACCTCGACGTCGACGTCGTTCTCGAGTGCACCGGCTTCTACACCAGCAAGGCTAAGGCTCAGGCCCACATCAACGCTGGCGCCAAGAAGGTCGTCATCTCCGCTCCGGCCGGCAGCGATCTGCCCACCATCGTGTACAACGTCAACCATGAGACGCTGACCGCTGAGGACAACATCATCTCCGCTGCTTCCTGCACCACCAACTGCCTCGCCCCGATGGCCAAGGGCCTGAACGACTTCGCTCCCATCGTCTCCGGCATCATGACCACCATCCACGCCTTCACCGGCGACCAGATGCCGCTCGACGGCCCGCAGCGCAAGGGCAACTTCCGTCGCTCCCGCGCCTGCTCCGAGAACATCGTCCCGAACACCACGGGCGCTGCCAAGGCCATCGGCCTGGTTCTCCCCGAGCTCAACGGCAAGCTCATCGGTGCCGCCCAGCGCGTCCCGACGCCGACCGGCTCGCTGACCAACCTCTACGCCGTCGTTGACAAGAAGGTCACCGTCGACGAGGTCAACGCTGCCATGAAGGCCTACGCCGAGACCATCCCCGATACCTTCGCTTACAACGAGGACCAGATCGTCTCCCGCGACATCGTCGGCGAGACCCACGGCTCCATCTTCGACGCCACCCAGACCATGTGCTCTGATCTCGGCAACGGCCAGACCCTCGTTCAGGTCACCTCTTGGTACGACAACGAGAACTCCTACACCTCTCAGATGGTCCGCACCATCAAGTACTTCGAGAAGTTCGTTGCTTAATTTAGCTTTTAGCGAATAGCTCGTTGAGCGTCTAAAGAAGGGCGCGGCCTTTAAGGGCTTATGCTCTGGGGTCGCGTCCTTTTTTATTGGAAACCGTGCGCACATACGTGCACACATGTACGAAAGGTAGAAGCAAACATGGCCTTTACCAAGAAGACCGTCCGCGACATCGATGTCGACGGCAAGCGCGTTCTCGTTCGCGTTGACTTCAATGTGCCTATCAAGGACGGCGTCGTGGGCGATACCACCCGCATCAAGGCTGCCCTTCCCACCATCAAGTATCTCGTCGAGCACAACGCTCGCGTCATCCTCATGAGCCACCTTGGCCGTCCTGCCGGCACTGGTTTCGAGCCCGAGCTTTCGCTCAAGCCGGTTGCCGCCAAGCTCGCCGAGCTTTCCGGTCTCGACGTCAGCTTCGTCCAGGACACCTACGGCGAGGAGGCCGCCAAGGCCGTCGAGGCTGTCGAGCCGGGCAAGGTCCTCGTTCTCGAGAACGTCCGTTTCGATAAGCGCGAGAAGAAGAACGATCCCGAGATCGCCAAGAAGCTCGCTTCCTACGGCGACATCTTCGTTCTCGACGCCTTCGGCACCGCTCACCGCGCACAGGGTTCCGTCGTGGGCCCGGCCGCCTATCTCCCCGCTGTCGCAGGCTTCCTACTTGAGAAGGAGGTCGACACGCTGACCAGCATCTTCGCTGATCCTGAGCGTCCTTTCGTCGCCATCGTCGGCGGTTCCAAGGTTTCCTCCAAAATCGGTGTCCTCGATCATCTGATCGATTCCGCCGACACCCTGATCATCGGTGGCGGCATGGCCTACACCTTCTTCCTGGCCAAGGGCTACAAGACCGTCGGTACCTCCCTCAAAGAGGAGGACTGGGTCGAGCGCGCTGCAGAGATGCTCAAGAAGGCTGAGGACAAGGGCGTCAAGATCCTGCTCCCGATCGATAACCTCGTTGCCGACCACTTCGGCGAGGACGCTACGGGCGAGGTCGTCGCTTCCGACGCCATCCCCGAGGATCGCATGGGCATGGACATCGGCCCCAAGACCGAGGCCCTTTACGCCGAGGCCATCAAGGGCGCCAAGACCGTCTTCTGGAACGGCCCCATGGGCGTTTTCGAGTTCGATAACTTCGCGCACGGCACCAAGGCCGTTGCCGAGGCTGTTGCCGAGCTCAAGGCCAACGGCGGCACCTCCATCATCGGCGGTGGCGACTCCGTCGCAGCCGTCAACAAGTTCGATCTTGCCGACAAGATGAGCTGGATCTCCACCGGTGGCGGCGCTTCCATGGAGCTCGTCGAGGGCAAGGCTCTCCCCGGAGTGGAGGCGCTTCTCGATGCCTAATCGCACTAAACTCATCGCCGGCAACTGGAAAATGAACAACGACGTTGCCGCTGCCGCTAAGCTCGCTGACGAGCTCGCCGAGGCTCTGCCCGAAGTTCCCGAGGGCGTTGAGGTCCTCGTCTGCCCGCCGACCATCGACATCACCACCGTTCACGCCCGCATGCAGGCTGCCCCCATCGCTCTCGGTGCACAGAACGTGTACTGGGAGGCAAAGGGTGCCTACACCGGCGAGTCCTCCTGCGATATGCTCAAGTCCGCTGGCTGCACTTACTGCATCATCGGTCACTCCGAGCGTCGTGGATATTTCCACGAGACCGACGAGGATATGAACAAGAAGGCCAAGGCCCTCGTTGCCGCTGGCATCGTTCCCGTCTTCTGCTGCGGTGAGCCCGAGGAGGTTCGCGAGGCCGGCACCTATGTCGACTTCGTCTGCAACCAGGTCAAGGCAGGTCTCGAGGGTCTCGAGATCACTTGCTCCAAGCAGGTCGTCGTCGCCTACGAGCCCATCTGGGCTATCGGCACCGGCAAGACCGCTACCGCCGAGGACGCTCAGGAGGTCTGCGGCGCTATCCGTGAGACCCTCAAGGAGATGTTCGGCGAGGAGCTCGCTAACGGCATCCGCGTTCTCTATGGTGGCTCTGCCAAGCCCGGCAACATCGCCGAGCTCGTCGCCAAGCCCGACGTCGACGGCGCCCTCGTGGGCGGCGCTTCGCTCAAGGCTGCCGACTTCGCCTCTATGGTCGTCAAGGCAGGCGAGTAGGACATATGGCACAACGTCATCTTCCTGCACTCCTGATCATCATGGACGGCTGTGGCCTGGCTCCGGCCGATGGCGAGAACGCCGTCGCCGCTGCTAAGACGCCCTTCCTTGATAGCCTGTACGAGAAGTATCCTCACACCACGCTCGGTGCTTCGGGCGAGGACGTGGGCCTTCCCGACGGTCAGATGGGCAACTCCGAGGTGGGTCACCTCAACATCGGTGCCGGTCGCATCGTGTTCCAGGAGCTTTCGCGCATCAACAATGCCATCAAGGACGGCTCCATCGCCAAGAACGAGGTTTTCGTCAAGGCTATGGACGATGTCAAGGCCGAGGGTAAGACCCTTCACCTTATGGGCCTTATGAGTCCTGGCGGTGTTCATTCTCACATGAACCACGTCGAGGCTCTGGTCAAGATGGCTGCCGAGCACGGTGTCAAGACCGTTCGCGTCCACGCCTTTATGGACGGCCGCGACGTCGACCCGCAGTCCGGTGCCGGTTACATGAGTGAGTTCTGCGCCTTCCTGGCCAAGATCTCTGAGGAGACCGGTTGCGACGCTCGCGTTGCTACCGTCTCGGGCCGTTATTGGGCCATGGACCGCGACAACCGTTGGGAGCGTATCCAGCGCGCCTACGATGTCATGGTCAATGCGTCCGATGCCGATACCGACCCCGTTGCCGGTATCAAGGCCTACTACGAGAAGGATCCGCGCGGCGATGAGTTCGTCGAGCCCTTTGCTGCCCACAATGAGGGCATCCACGAGGGCGACGCGGCCATCTTCTTCAACTTCCGTCCCGACCGTGCCCGTCAGATGACTCGTGCGTTCACGGACAAGGAGTTCGACGGCTTTGAGCGCGAGCAGATCAAGCTCTCGCACTTTGTGACGATGACCGAGTACGATCCGACGTTTGACGTCGAGGTTGCCTTCGCCAAGACGTTCCCCGAGAACGTCCTGGCCGACGTCATCGCAGACAATGGCCTGAAGCAGCTGCACACCGCCGAGACCGAGAAGTACGCTCACGTGACGTTCTTCCTCAACGGTGGCATCGAGGAGCCCAAGGAGGGCGAGGAGCGCGTGCTCGTCGCTTCCCCCAAGGTCGCTACCTACGATCTGCAACCTGAGATGAGCGCTCCTGAGGTTACCGAGAAGCTTGTCGCCGCCATCAACGAGGATCGCGCTGATTTCTACATCGTGAACTTCGCAAACTGCGACATGGTTGGCCATACCGGCGTGTTCGACGCTGCCGTTAAGGCTGTCGAGGCCGTTGACGATGCCCTGTCCAAGGTTGTCCCGGCGATTCTCGCCAAGGGCGGCTTTGCGCTGATCACCGCCGACCACGGCAACGCCGATCACATGTTTGACGTCGCTTCCGACGGTTCCAAGCATCCGTTCACGGCTCACACCACCAACCGCGTGCCGTTCATCATCGTTGATGAGAAGGCACAGCTTACCGGTATCGAGGACGGCCGTCTCTCCGATATCGCTCCGACTATGCTCACCATGGCTGGTATTGAACCTTCCGCCGAGATGACGGGTCGCGTACTCGCCACCGAGGCCTAATAGAAAACAAATACCGTTTTCTAGTAAGGGGGTTGTCCACAACCGGACAACCCTCTTTTTTGCGCTATTTCTACCTCGTCACCAAATGGCTGATGGGGGAGTGCTGGGGGTTGTGGTACAGTACTGGAGTTTGAATTGTTCTATTAAGGAGCTTATCTATGGGTCCGTTTCAGATTCTTCTGTTTGTCGTTTGGGCTGTCTCTGCCGTGGCGCTGACGATTCTCGTCCTGATGCACTCTGGTAAGGGCACCGGCGTTTCGGATATGATCGCTAGCTCGCTGTATAACTCCAGCTCTGCCACGGGCGTCATGGAGCAGAACCTCGATCGCCTGACGGTAATTATGGCCGTCGTTTTTGCCGTGTGTGTCGTCCTGTGCATGTTCTTCTTCCCGCAGGGTATCGTCGGCTACTAAGCACGAGCCACATAAATACTTGAAAAGGGTTCCGCAAGTGCGGGACCCTTTTTGTTTACATATTTGTAACAGAGCCAAAATATCCCCACATACTTCGCCCAACTAAAGAAATTCTCGACCGTTGACCGGAATTAGCCCCAAATCGTGCATAAAATGCGCTACTGTATTGCGAAACGTTGGTTCGTTGTGCATAACCAGCCATAGCAACGGGCGGCGTTTTGATGGTTCGGATCGGATTGTCTCGACATGTGTCCGACTGAACATTTCTTTGTCCTATCTCATAAGGAGGATGGCATGGCTGATTCTATGTTCCACCAGCCCGTTATGGGTCGTCGCGCCTTTGTCGGCGGTACCCTTGCTGCGAGCTCCATGGCTTTTCTTGCCGCATGCGGCAAGAAGGGCGGCGACGCTTCCGGTTCTGAGTCCGGTTCGAAGCTGAACTTCTACATCAACAACCCGGTCTGCATCGACCCCTACAATGTCCAGGAGGACCAGGGCACTCAGGTCGAGTACCAGCTCTTTGATGCTCTGACCTCTTACGACGCCGAGAAGGGCGAGATCGTTCCGCTGGCTTGCGAGTCCTTTGAGTCCAACGACGACGCCACCGAGTTTACCTTCAAGATCAAGAAGGCCAAGTTCCACAACGGTGACGACGTTACCTCCAAGTCCTTCAAGCTCGGTTGGGAGCGTCTGGTCAACACCAAGTCGGCTGTCGCTACCGAGTACGGCCCTTCCGAGGTCTCCTATCACCTCTCCATGGTCGAGGGCTATGACGATCTGCTTGCCGGTAACGCTACCGAGCTCAGCGGTGTTACCTGCCCCGACGATGAGACCCTCGTCGTCAAGCTGGCTTCCGCTTACGCCGACTTCCCCTTCGTCGCCTCTCACCCGGCTCTGGCCCCGGTTCCCGAGTGCGCCGAGTCCGATGTCAAGAGCTTCTACCTTGCCCCGGTCGGTAACGGCCCGTTCATGATGGACGGCAAGTGGGAGGATGGCCAGGAGATCAACGTCAAGAAGTTCGACGATTACTATGGCGACAAGGCCAAGATCGATGGCATCCACTTCCAGGTCATCAAGGACATGGAGACCGCTTACAAGGAGTTCCAGGCGGGTAACCTCGATGTCTGCGACGTTCCCGTCGCTCAGATTGATGCCGCCAAGAAGGATCGCGGCGTGTCCAAGGACGGCTACACCATGGGAGACGGCGAGCGCATGCTGCTCGGCGCCGAGCCTTCCACGTACTATCTGACCTGCAACACCACGGCCGAGCCGTTCAACAACGCCGACCTGCGTAGGGGTATCTCCCTGGCCATCAACCGTGAGGCCATCTGCAAGACCATCTTCAAGGGTACCCGTACCCCTGCCGACGGCATTGTTCCTCCGGGCATCGATGGCTACAAGGAGGGCGCATGGGAGTTCTGCGCCTACGATGTCGACAAGGCTAACGAGTACCTCGACAAGGTTGCTCCCGCTGGCGCTAACGGCGATCGTGGCATTAGCGTGACCCTTTCCTACAACCAGGACGGCGGTCACAAGGAGATCATGGAGTCCATCATCGGCGACCTCGCCAAGGTTGGTGTTACCGCTGTCTCCGATACCCCCGAGTGGTCTGCCCTGCTCGAGCAGTATCAGAACTTTAACTATCAGTTCGGTCGTCTGGGTTGGATTGCCGACTACCCGATCATGGACAACTTCCTGTATCCGCTGTTCCACTCCGACTCCCTCGGTGGCGACAACCGCTCTGGTTACAGCAACCCCGAGTTCGACGCCAAGGTCGACGAGGCTCGTACTATTGTTGACGATGAGGAGCGCGTCGCCAAGATGCAGGAGGCCGACGCAATGGTCGCTGCCGACTGCCCGGTCATCCCGATTATGTTCTACACGCACACTGTCGCCGGCTCCGATCGCATCAAGCACCTCTATGTCGATCCGCAGAAGCACGCCGATCTGGGTACCGCTGAGCTCGCCTAAGAGTTTGCAGCTTCCGTGAGGGTCAAGTATTTACGTAGACCTCATGGGAAACATACAGTTCTCCCTAACCTGGGGTAAACTGGCTGATGGTAATTTTGGGATGCCGGTCTGGCGATCGGCATCCCATTTAGGTTAATCCCTAGATAGGGGAGTGGTATGGGTAAGTACATCGTTAAACGTGTGCTTCAGTTCATCCCGGTGTTTTTGGGCGTTACGCTGATTCTGTTCGCCCTCCAGAATATCGTGCCGGGAGATCCGATCAAGCTGATCGGTGGAGACAAGGCTCTGTCCCCCGAGGTGGAGCTTCAGCTTCGCGTTCGCTATCACCTGGTCCAGACGGACGAGGACGGCAACGCGATCCTTGACGAGAACGGCGACCCCGTTCAAACGTCGCTCGTGGACCGTTACTTGTATTACATGAACGGCCTGCTTCATGGCGATCTGGGCAATTCGTATCAGCGCAAGCTGCCGGTTACGGAAATCTTTGCCCAGAAGTATCCGTATACGGTCAAACTTGCCGCGTGCGCCATCGTGCTCGAGGCAATTATGGGTATCGGTGCGGGTATCATTTCGGCGGTAAAGCGTTATTCCTTCTGGGATATTTTGGTAACGCTCACCACGTCGATCCTCGTTGCGGTCCCGGCCTTCTGGCTCGGTATGTTGCTGCAGCTGTTCTTTGGCGTCATCCTCAAGGACGCCACGGGCGGTGCAATCTCCATGCCGATCTCGGGTGCCGGCGGTTCCAGCTCTCAGTATCAGGATTGGATGCACTATGTGCTTCCGACCATTACGCTGGCTTCGGTTTCGACCGCTTATGCTGCGCGCATTATGCGCTCGCAGCTGCTTGACGTCATGAACCAGGATTACATCCGTACGGCAAAGGCCAAGGGTCTCTCCAATCGTGCGATCATCGTCAAGCATGCGCTTAAGAATGCACTCATCCCCGTCGTTACCTATATTGGTGTCGACTTTGGCGGCATGCTTTCGGGCGCCATCCTGACCGAGACGGTCTTCAACTGGCCCGGTATCGGCTATGAGGTCTATCGCGCCATTAGCATGCGTGACTGGCCCATCGTTATGGGCGGCGTTACGCTCATCGTTGTCGTCGTCATGGTGATCAACCTGCTCGTCGACATTAGCTATGCATTCCTCGACCCGCGCATCCGCCTTGGCGGTCCGTCGGATAAGGCCTAAGGGAGGTACGTCTCATGCAGGAAACTGATTCTCAGTCTCAGGAGCAGGCTACCGCCACCAAGGTCGCATCTGCTCCCGCCAAGTCCCGCACGCTGTGGGGCGACGCTTTTAAGCGTCTTCGTAAGAACAAGCTCGCCGTTATCGGTGTCTGCTGGATCATCATCGTCGTTGTGGTTGCCCTGACCGCAGATCTGTGGGCTAAGCCCTGGCTCGGTTCGCCGACGGCTTCCGATTCGACCACCATGGCCGAGACATCGCTACTGGCTCCGTGTGCCGAGCACCCGTTTGGCACCGATGCCCTCGGTCGCGACATTCTCGTCCGCGTTATCTACGGTGCACGCGTTTCGCTTTCTGTCGGTATCATGGCCACCGCCATCTCCACATTGATCGGTCTGGTCATGGGCGCCCTGGCCGGTTTCTACGGCGGCATTTGGGATACGATCATCATGCGCTGTGCGGACATCTTCCTGGCGTTCCCGTACGTGCTGTTCGTTGTCGCCATGATCGCCGTTATCGGCCGTGGTCTTCAGAACGTCTTTATCGCCATCGGCATTCTTGGCTGGCCTTCGATTGCGCGCGTCTTCCGCTCTGCAATCTTGACGGTCAAGGAAAACGACTATGTTGATGCAGCGCGCGCGATGGGTGCATCTGATGCTCGTATCGTCGTGCGTCACATCTTCCCGAACTCCGTCGCCTCCATCGTGGTCTACGCGACCATGAACATTGGTGGCGCCATTCTGACCGAGTCCGCTCTGTCCTTCCTCGGCATGGGCGTTATTCCGCCTACGCCTTCGTGGGGCTCCATGATTCAGGACGGTCAGCAGTATCTTCTGACCGCTCCCTGGATGATGATCATGCCCGGTCTGGCAATTCTCTCGACGGTGCTCGCCTTCACCCTGCTGGGTGACGGTCTGCGCGACGCCCTCGACGTCAAGATGAAGGACGCATAAGGATGAAGAAGAACAAGAACTATGTGGACCTGAAGGACCAGCCGGTTCCTGAGGGCCAGCATCTGCTCGAGGTCGATGACCTTAAGATGTATTTCCACACCGAGGATGGCGTTGTTCGCGCTGTCGACGGTGTCTCCTACACGCTCGATCGCGGCGAGACCCTGGGCGTCGTCGGTGAGTCCGGCTCCGGTAAGTCCGTGACCGCCATGACCATCATGGGCCTCATCTCGATGCCTCCGGGAAAGATCGAGGGCGGTGACGTTCGCTATCGCGGCCGCTCCATCCTCGAAATGACCGAGGAAGAGATGCAGCACATTCGCGGCAACGATATCGCGATGATCTTCCAGGATCCTATGACCTCCTTGAACCCGGTCTATAAGATCGGCAGGCAGGTGGGCGAGGGTCTTCGTCTGCACCGTGGCTACTCCAAGCAGGAGGCGCTCAAGCGTGCCACCGAGCTTTTGGACCTCGTGGGTATCCCCGAGCCCGAGAAGCGCGTCAATGAGTATCCGCACCAGTTCTCTGGCGGTATGCGTCAGCGAGTCATGATTGCCATGGCCCTTGCCTGCGATCCCGATATTCTGATTGCCGACGAGCCCACGACTGCCCTGGACGTTACCATCCAGGCTCAGATTATCGAGCTCATGCAGGAGATGCAGGAGAAGAACGGCAACGCCATCATCATGATTACCCATGACCTGGGTGTTGTCGCCGATATGGCCGATAAGATCATGGTTATGTACGCCGGCCGCCCCGTTGAGTTCGGTACTGCTGAGGAAATCTTCTACGAGAGCCGCCACCCCTACACCTGGGGTCTTATCCGCTCCATCCCGGAGCAGGCAATCGAAGAGAAGAAGCCGCTGACGCCGATTCACGGCAACCCGCCTTCGCTCATGAACCTGCCTGAGGGCTGCGTCTTCTCTCCTCGTTGCCCCTACGCGACGGACAAGTGCCGCAAGCAGCGCCCTGAGCGCGTTGTCACCGAGTCCGGTCACTATTCTGCGTGCCACTATTCCAGTGACCCCGAGTTCCTCAAGAACGCTCCTGAGACGTCCCGTACGCGCAAGGATTCCAAGAAGGGAGGCGAGGCGTAAATGGCAGACAATAACGAGCGCACTCCACTGCTGAAGGTCGAGCACCTCTCCAAGGAGTTTCCCGCAGAGTCCGGCATGTTCGCCAAGCGTTTTTCCAAGCGCGTCGTCTCTGCTGTAAACGACATCTCTTTTGAGATTTATCCTGGCGAGACCTTTGGTCTGGTTGGCGAGTCTGGTTGCGGTAAATCCACCACGGGCCGCACTATCATGCGTCTGACCAAGCCGACCGCCGGCAAGGTGTTCTTCCAGGGCAAAGATGTTGCCGAGATGAGCAAGCATGAGATCAAGGACATGCGTCGTGAGATGCAGTTTATCTTCCAGGATCCTTATGCTTCGCTCAACCCTCGTATGACCATCGGTGAGATTGTCTCCGAGCCCATGACCATTCACGGCGTGGGCACCAAGGAGGAGCGCATTGAGCGCGTCCGTGAGCTTCTCGACGTCGTTGGACTGAACCCCGAGCACATCAACCGCTATCCGCATGAGTTCTCGGGCGGCCAGCGTCAGCGTGTCGGTATTGCCCGCGCTTTTGCGCTGAAGCCCAAGCTGATTATCTGTGACGAGCCGGTATCCGCTCTGGATGTGTCCATTCAGGCCCAGGTTCTGAACCTGCTCAAGGAACTGCAGGACAAGTTCGGTACCGCGTATCTGTTTATCGCACACGACCTGTCCGTCGTACAGCACATCTCCGATCGCGTTGCCGTTATGTATCTGGGTAAGATGGTCGAGGTTTCGGACTGGAAGACGCTCTATAGCGAGCCTCACCATCCGTACACGCAGTCGCTGCTGTCTGCCGTGCCGGTTCCCGATCCGGATATCCAGAAGACCCGTAAGCGCATCATCCTTGCCGGTGATCCGCCGTCACCGCTGGATCCGCCGACCGGTTGCCGTTTCCACACGCGCTGCCCGATCGCGCAGGGCATCTGTTCCGAGAAGCTTCCTGAGTTTAAGGAAGTTGCCCCGGGCCACTGCTGCGCCTGTCACTTCGCGGAGCCGTTCCCGATCAAGGAATCGCACATCGACCTGTAGTTGTTTGTTCTCGTCCGGGCCCGCCCTGTTGTTACTTTTCAGAACGTCCTCGGACATGCAAGAAACCCCCGCTGCGCACTTCGTGCGGCGGGGGTTTCTTGCGTCCTGCGGAGTGTTCTGAAAAGTAACACCAGGGCGGGCCCTACGTTAACTCGGCAGGGGGAGTGCGATTCCCTGATCGCTCGCTTAATCTGATAGGGAATTGTGTGAGGCCGGAGCCTTGGCTCCGGCCTCCCCATATAAGGGCTCGGCAAAGCAGAGCCACTAAATTTGCATCAGCCCTCAAAACATGTTTGAGAACGGTGCCTGGAGTACGTGCCCCTAGGGCAGGAATGAGGTTGCTTTCCAACGCATTCCGCAGGGGGCGGTATTATTTTGTAGCGCGAAGCGCGGATCAAAATAATGCCGCATGCCCGAGGACGCGTTGGAAAGCAACCTCATTCCTGCCCGAACAGGTCAGTCTACCTGCGCATTTACAAATTCGTAAACTTTTTTCAAAAAAGTGCTTGCGCAGTTCTCGAAACATAGGTTATTATCTTCCTCGTTGAACGCGCGGGTCCAACAAAACGAACCGCGAATCAACAACATAGCATGTCGGAGTGGCGGAATTGGCAGACGCGCTAGCTTGAGGTGCTAGTGACCGCTTTTTGGTCATGCGGGTTCAAGTCCCGCCTCCGACACCATCGCATTTGAGAAGCCTCTTCGGAGGCTTTTTTGTTACCGATAGACGGTGAGGTTCACGATGGAAACGCTTGAGCGCAACGAGTGGGCGGACGTTGCCCAACTGGTCGAGATCACGAGCGATGCTGTCATCATTTGTGAGCTCGACGGAACCATTCTGCATGTGAATAACCGCTTGCTCGACTTGATGTGCGAGGAGCGTTCCGATGTGATCAACGGGGACGTTAAAGACCTCTTGTACTCATCAGCATTTGAACGCGCGTCAGAGCATCGTCTTCCTTTTGAGACCAATGGAACCGAGAGCGAGTTGATGCTCAAGCTGAGTGACGGCTCCTTTATTCCCGTCTTGGTTTGTGCCGGCTCGGTTACACCGCCTCGTATTTTTGGGCGTCGCGCGCCGCGTGTTCTGGTGGCGCTTCATAGCATCGAAGAGCAGTACTCGCACGACCGCCAGCTCAAGCGTGCGCTTTCGGAGCTTAGAGTGGCGAATAAGCGTCTCTCGGGTACATTGTCGGTCATTATGAGCACGGTGGGCTCCGATGAGCTGCCCAGTTTGTTAGATATCGTTTTGAACCAGCTTGTAGGAACGCTCGATGCTTCGGGTGCCGCTATCTATTTTTCTGAGAGCGGCGGTTTTAAGCTTCGCGGTGTCTCCAAGGAGCTGCACAACAGCTACCTGCCCGAGTTTTTGCCGTATGGCGCTGGCATTCCGACGTATGTTCTTCGCGAGTCGCGTGCCTGTCGCTTATCGATTCAACAGGACCTTGAGGGCGATAGGGCCGCCTCCGGTATGTTCATGGACCTGGACAATCGTTCTAAGCACCTGTTGCGCGTGCAGGATATGCCTCCGTACCGCAGCGAGATCTGTCTTCCCGTTTTTTACGGTACGCAGATCCTTGGCGTGCTGGAAGTTGGTTGGAAGCGCCCTCAGGCACCGCTTGCCTATGACGTTAATGTACTCGAGGTCATTTGCGATTACCTGTCTATCCAGCTGGTCGGCATGGCATCGAGCCTTCGTTCTCGTCGCACGGCCGAGCTTGGCCGCTCGCTCAATGTCTTACGTGATGAGTTGTTTACCTTTCTAGACGACTCCGCCGCGGCTACCCAGGCGGTATCGTCCGAGATTTGCAATATGCTCAACTGCCATTTTTGCCCTGTTGAGTATGATGCCAGTCTGGACTCCTACGTCATAGATTTTGAAGGCGGCAGTCGCGTTGCTTTGCCGGACGATCCCGAGAAGCTTTTCTTTTCCACGACGGCGCCAGCGGCACGTCTGGGGGCTGGCCCCGCTGGCTTTGAGGCATCTGTTTTGGGCGGTACGAGTGCTGAGGACCTTAAACATGTCCGTATAACTCGCGTTGACGAATCGATGCCTATGGGAGGCTGGCTTAGGGCGCATGGTCTGCCTTGCCAGGGTCTCTACGTCGACACTGGCATCGAGGCGGGGCGCCCGCGCTCTGAGGGTGATGGCAGGCACAGCAACGACGCGATCGTTCCTGCTTCTGTTGCGAAGGGCCCGACGACGCGCGCGCTGCTGCTTCGTGACGGTAGTCAAGAGCCAATTGATGACCTTGAATATGACTACTTGGTGCACTTGGCGCATGACTTTGAACTGATCTACGAAGGCGAATCTCAAAAGCGCGAGGAGCGCCATATCGCTCAGACCCTCCAGATTGGCATGAGAAATTCGCTTGGTGACGTTCCGGGTATCGCGACCGATTCGGTATACCTTTCGGCAACGAATTCGGCGTTGGTTGGCGGCGACTTCTATACTCTTGTCCGTCTTCCCGACGATTGCGCCGTTATGATTTTGGGCGATGTATCCGGCAAAGGAATCGAGGCGGCGTCGATGTCAGCGCTCGTCAAGACGGCGCTGACGGCCTATGCCTGGGAGGGTGCTGGGCCCGCCCGTATGGCCCGCTCGCTCAATAGCATGCTCATGGGCTTTTCGAGGGTCGAGACGTTCGTGACGGCGTTTATCGCCAAGATTGATCTTAAAGCGGGTCGCGCTACCTACTGCTCTGCGGGACATCCTCCCACTATGGTCATTAGACCGTCGTCGACGCCGCTTGGCGGCGGAGAAACCCGAGGGGGAGAAGTGGAGCTCCTTGGGTGCCAATCGGGCGTGATCGGTGCCTTTGAGAGCATGGTGTACGAGACAGGCGTGTTTACGTTCGCTCCTGGTGACATGCTATTCATGTATACCGACGGAGCAATCGAAGCACGTGATCGCTCGGGTGCTTTCTTTGGCGAGCAGCGCCTTCGTGACCTTTTGCTCTCTGTCTCGGGTGAGGGTGTATCGGGAATCTGCGGTAAGGTCTTGGGAGAGCTTGACCGCTTTACCGAGTCGGCGCTGGACGATGACATTGCGCTGGTTTCCCTTGAGTTTTTACGGGGTCGATCGTAGACCGCGATACTTGACGGGCAAAATCTGCGCAGCTGCAGATATGTATGCATCGAGCGAGCTCTTTTGGGGAACCATGGTCGTATGAATGAGTGGAATGACATAGCGGTTTTGACGCCACCGGGTGATGTCGACATCGCCTCGGTGTCCGTGCTGCGTCCACGGTTGGATAATCTGATCGACCGGGGCGTGCGTCGCGTTGTCATCAATTGCCAGGCCGTGGGCTTTATCGACTCGACGGGTTTGGCGTTTTTGCTTACACGTGCCAGAGAGCTCATGAGGCGAGAGGGCCTGCTTTCGCTCGTTAACGCCTCCGATGAGGTCATTCGCTTTTTGGAGATTGCCCGACTTGTCGACATCCTTCATGTTGCGGGTCCGGCGCGTGAGTCGATTCCCGCTATTCCGGTGGGAGAGTTGCCACGATGGAGCAAGAGCGTCGAGGTCCGACAGGGTATCGAGAATCTTCCATACTATCGACATCGCATCGCCGAACTCCTTGAATCGCTTCCGTTGCGCCGCGACGAGCGCTACGATGTCGCGTTGGCGTCGGGGGAGGCGCTGGGTAATGCCTATGACCATGCGGGCGGTATCGGGTGCGTCCTGACGGTTCAGGCCTATGGCGATCGCGTCGTGGTTGAGGTGCTTGATCGGGGTGCCGGCTATTCTATCGATGGAGCGAGCGAACCGGTCGCATCTGAGGAACGCGGCCGTGGTATCAAGCTTATGCGTATGCTTGTCGATAACGTGGAGGTTGCTCGTCGCACAGACGGCACCGGCACGCGCGTGCAGATGGTGAAGCTATTTAGCGGAGCACTGGAATCGCGTGCCTAGCCAATCGCTTTAGCGCGTTTAGCCATCAAGAACACGCGGCCGGCAACTTTTTTGAAAAAAGTACTTGCGTCTTTTGGATAACTCGCGTAAATTAATAACCCGCAAGCGGACATGGCTCAGTTGGTAGAGCACAACCTTGCCAAGGTTGGGGTCGCGGGTTCGAGCCCCGTTGTCCGCTCCATTGCATTTCCGGACCGTTTAGGCGGTCCTTTTTCGGCGAAGTGGCCAAGTGGTAAGGCAGAGGCCTGCAAAGCCTTTACCCCCGGTTCGAATCCGGGCTTCGCCTCCAGGCAACATCCGGGCGCTCCGGCGCCCGTTTTGTTTTACATATGCGGACATGGCTCAGTTGGTAGAGCACAACCTTGCCAAGGTTGGGGTCGCGGGTTCGAGCCCCGTTGTCCGCTCCAACTATCTTACGCGGTTCTAACGAACCGCGTTTTTTGTTGACGCTGCGCGAGCCCCGGGCACCCCATCTTGCCCCCTCAATCGTCGGTCGCGTACATAAAGTACGCTTCCCTCCTCTTTCGCGGCAACCTGGGGCACCCGGAGCCCGCTCGCTGTTGTGGCCGGGGGAGTGAGTCTTCCGTTCTTTTCACTAATCGATCGATTCGTCCCAGGAGGCTCGAGCCCGAGAGGGAGCGAGCGTTTTGGGGTGTGGCTGTGGCGTTGTTTGCCTCGAATGACAGCTTTGGGCGTATCATCGTGGGCATCTCGCAAAACCTCGTTGCAAGGGAGGCTCACCCCATGGCTGCAGAAAAGTCCTCTTCGCGCTCATGGATGTCCGATGCCGCGATCTATCAGATCTACCCGCGTTCGTTTAAGGATTCGACCGGTTCGGGTCTGGGCGATATCGCGGGCATTACCCAGCAGATGGACTATCTTGAGCGGCTGGGCATCGAGGCCATCTGGCTGAGCCCGTTTTACCCTTCGCCTCTTGTCGATGGCGGCTATGATGTGGCGGACTACTGCGATGTCGACCCACGTCTCGGCTCGCTTGACGACTTCGATGACATGATCGCTGCGGCTCACGCGCGCGGCATCAAGGTCATCGTCGATATCGTGCCCAACCATTCATCCAACCAGCACCCCTGGTTCAAAGCCGCTCTTGCCGCCGGCCCCGGATCGCCCGAGCGCGCCCGTTATATCTTCCGCGATGGTCGCGGCGAGCATGGCGAGCTGCCTCCCACCAATTGGAATGCCAACTTTGGCGGCCCCGCCTGGACGCGTGTTGCGGACGGTCAATGGTATCTGCACATGTTTACGCCCGAGCAGCCGGACTTTGACTGGTCATGCCCCGAGGTTCACGCGTTCTTTTGCGACGTCCTGGCGTTTTGGAGCGATCGAGGCGTCGATGGCTTTCGCATCGATGTGGCGCACGGTCTCGCCAAGGATCTCGACCGCGATGACCTCGACCGGTGGCATCTCGCCGAGGGCGATGACATGGTTGACGACGGCGCCCATCCGCTGTGGGACCGCAACGAGGTCCACGAGATCTATCGCGAGTGGCGCCGCGTGTTCGACCGCTATAATCCGCCGCGCAGCGCCGTTGCCGAGGCGTGGGTGCTGCCTGAGCGCCAGTATCTCTATGCGCGTCCCAGCGAGCTTGGCCAGACATTCAACTTTGAGTTTGCCAAGGCCACTTGGACCTATGATGACATGCACGCTGCAATCGAGGAGGGCTTGAAGGCAGCTATCGAATCCGATTCCGCCTCGACCTGGGTACTCTCCAACCACGACGTGCCGCGCGTGGCGACGCGCTATGCCCTGCCGCAAATCAAGGCGACGCGCTACCACCAGATTGCGCTCGACTGGCTCTTACGCGACGGGTCGTCTTATGACGAGGACCGTGAACTCGGCGAGCGCCGCGCGCGGGCGGCTCTTTTGCTTGAACTGGCGCTTCCGGGCTCGGCATACGTGTATCAGGGTGAGGAGCTCGGTCTTTTTGAGGTGGCTGATATCCCGTGGACTGCACTCGAAGATCCCAGTGCAACCAATACGCGCGGACCGAAGCGCGAGAAGGGGCGCGACGGCTGTCGTGTGCCCCTGCCGTGGGTAGCGGCGGACGATCCCGCGCAGGGCGGATCGTTTGGGTTTTCGCCGGCGGACGCTGATGCGGCGCCCCATCTGCCGCAGCCTGCATGGTTTTCCGATTATGCTGCCGATAGGGAAGAAACGGACCCGACATCGATGCTTGCGCTCTATCGTGACGCCCTCTGGCTGCGGCGCAAGCTGCGCGGGTGCGCCAACGATCTTGCGTGGCTCGATCTTGACGGGCGCACCGGTCTTGCGGATGGTGCCGAGGGCGCTGAGGGCGGCGTCATCGCCTATCGCCGCGATAACGGCTGGGCGTGCGTGACGAACTTCGGTGCAGCACCCGTGGAGCTGCCGGCGGGCAGGGTCCTGCTCACCTCATCAGCGCTTGCAGACGGCAGACTCGCGCAGGACAGCTCTGCCTGGATCATGCTCGGTGAGATGTAAGGGCCTCTTGCGGCGAGTTTGCGTTTGCCTGCGCCTTCCGTGGTGGCTGATGTCTTCGCGAGGTTCGCGAGGGCGTCGCAAAACTTTTCAAAAAAAGTTCTTGCATAGGATGCGGGCATCACGTAAGATTAATCCTCGTAAGCGGACATGGCTCAGTTGGTAGAGCACAACCTTGCCAAGGTTGGGGTCGCGGGTTCGAGCCCCGTTGTCCGCTCCATTTGGGCGTTTAGCTCAGGGGGAGAGCGCTTCCCTGACACGGAAGAGGTCAGAAGTTCAAATCTTCTAACGCCCACCAAATGTTCGCAGCTCAGAGGCTATGTCCTCTGGGCTGTTTTGTTTTTTGCCACCAAGCACGCCGCCAAATAAGTCATCAAATATTGATCCAAGGTCCGTACGCGATGGTCTTCGCATCCCGTAGGGGTGCCGGCAGATTGCATGTGTCCTGGCCCATCATGACCGCAACATGTTGGTCAAGCATAATCTTTTGGATTCTTTTGGCGTGAGCGGCTTGGTTTTGGTGCTATTTGGCGGCGGCACGGTTGAGGGGGTTTCAAAACTGCTGTGCAGGTAGTTGGGTTGATAACGTTTTAGCAGCCTGCCAAGAGGTCTTCATTTATAATGCGTCTGCAAATTGACCAATTGCTTTGACCTGCTGAAACACTATATGTTGTGTTTGACCTAAAAAAAGAATACAGGATATAGATGCCTCTTTGTCGTATGATAGATGACGGACAGAGAACGAGGACCTTATTCGCCCCATTTGGATGGATCTTTGAGCCCCTTGATTGGCTGCGAGGATTGTCCGCATGAGGGCCTATGGTTATCGAAAACACAGATTGCGCGACGGCGCCGCAAGACAGGGTAAGCCCTGCCGGGCATCGTTTGGCTCTGAAGCGCAATGAGGCTACGATGCGAAAGAGGCAAGAGGATGAAGATCATCAAGCGCAGCGGCACCGAGGTTACCTTTGACATCGATAAGATCGTCAATGCGATCCGCGCCGCAAACTTGGAGGTCGAGGAAGGCTCTCGCCTTACCGACCGCCAGGTGATCTATGCGGCGCAAAACGTCGCCGAGGCATGTGAGAATGCCGGCCACACCGTATCGGTCGAGGAGATTCAGGATCTGGTCGAGGACGAGATTATGCGTCTCGACTGCTACGAGGTTGCCCGCCACTACATCATCTATCGCTATGTTCAGAGCTTGAAGCGCCAAAAGAACACGACCGACGACAAAATCCTGTCGCTGATCGAATGCAACAACGAAGAGGTCAAGCAGGAGAACTCTAACAAGAACCCGACCGTCAACTCCGTTCAGCGCGACTACATGGCCGGCGAGATTTCCAAGGACCTGACGCAGCGCGTGCTGCTGCCCCAGGAGATCGTGGATGCTCACAACGAGGGTCTGATTCACTTCCACGATTCGGACTACTTTGCCCAGCACATGCATAACTGTGACCTGGTGAACCTGGAGGATATGCTCCAGAACGGCACCGTTATCTCGGGCACGCTGATCGAGAAGCCGCACAGCTTCTCGACTGCTTGCAATATCGCGACGCAGATTATCGCCCAGGTCGCCTCTTCCCAGTATGGCGGTCAGTCGATTTCGCTGACCCACCTGGCTCCGTTTGTCGAGGTGAGCCGTCAGAAGATTCGCGGCGAGGTTGCCCGCGAGCTCGAGGAGCTTGGCGTCTCTGCGTCTGCCGAGAAGGTCCGTGAGGTCGTTGAGGACCGTCTGCGTGACGAGATCCGTCGCGGCGTCCAGACGATTCAGTATCAGGTCGTGACCCTTATGACCACGAATGGCCAGGCGCCGTTCGTGACGGTCTTTATGTATCTCAACGAGGCCCGTACGCCTCAGGAGAAGCACGACCTTGCCATGATCGTGGAGGAGACGCTTCGTCAGCGCTACGAGGGCGTTAAGAACGAGGCTGGCGTGTGGATTACCCCGGCATTCCCCAAGCTTATCTACGTGCTCGAGGACGATAACGTTCACGAGAATTCCCCGTACTTCTACCTGACCCAGCTGGCTGCCAAGTGCACCGCCAAGCGCATGGTGCCCGACTACATCTCTGAGAAGAAGATGCGTGAGCTCAAGCTGTCTAAGGGTGAGACCGCCGGCAATGGCGATTGCTACACCTGCATGGGTTGCCGCAGCTTCCTGACGCCCGACCGTTCGGGCAACGGCTTTAACAATGTTGCCAACGCGCTGAACTATGACCCGACCAAACCTAAGTACTATGGCCGCTTTAACCAGGGTGTTGTGACCATCAACCTGCCCGATGTCGCACTGAGCTCGCATCAGGACATGGACAAGTTCTGGAAGATCTTCGACGAGCGCCTTGAGCTGTGCCATCGTGCCCTGCTGTGCCGTCATGAGCGCCTGATGGGCACGCTTTCGGATGCCGCACCGATTCTGTGGCAGTACGGCGCCCTGGCGCGCCTTAAGAAGGGCGAGACGATCGACAAACTGCTCGTGGGCGGCTATTCCACCATCAGCCTGGGGTATGCCGGTCTGTATGAGTGCGTCAAGTACATGACGGGCCACAGCCACACCGAGAAGGAAGGCACGCCGTTTGCCATGGCCGTCATGCAGCACATGAACGACAAATGCGCCGAGTGGAAGGCCGAAAGCGATATCGACTTCTCGCTGTACGGCACCCCGCTTGAGTCGACGACCTACAAGTTCGCCAAGTGCCTGCAGCGCCGTTTTGGCATTATTCCGGGTGTGACGGACAAGGGCTACATTACCAACAGCTACCACGTCCATGTGTCCGAGGAGATTGATGCTTTCGATAAGCTCAAGTTTGAGGGCATGTTCCAGCAGCTTTCGCCGGGCGGTGCCATCTCCTACGTCGAGGTTCCTAACATGCAGGACAACCTTAAGGCTGTCATTCGCGTGATGCAGTACATCTACGACAACATCATGTATGCCGAGCTCAACACCAAGAGCGATTACTGCCAGGTGTGCGGCTATGACGGCGAGATCAAGATTGTCGAGGATGACGGCAAGCTGGTGTGGGAGTGCCCCAACTGCGGCAACCGCGATCAGGAGAAGATGAACGTCGCCCGTCGCACGTGCGGCTACATCGGTACCCAATTCTGGAACCAGGGTCGAACCGAGGAGATCCGCGACCGCGTGCTGCATCTCTAATACCGCTCCGGGGCTGAGCCGAGAGGGCCGCTTGGGCATTTGCTCGCTATTTCGGACAGTCCTGCGCAAGACGAAGGCCACATTAAGTGGCCTTCTTTGCGTGCGGAACTCATATCGAGCAAAAGCCCAAGCGGCCCTCTCGGTTCAGCCAAGTTGATGTAGCTGAGATGCAGTATGCGGCCTGCTCACCCCTCGAAGTTCTTAGCGGAAATGAGTTGACTTGCAACAACGCTTTGCTTGTGATGACGGTTGAGCTGCAACAAAGTTTTTATTAGACCTCGAACCCTATACTCGATGTTCGCTTCGTTCATTGAGTTACCCTTTGCATGAGGCCGGGACATATCGTCCCGCCCGCAGTTTCGCAGGCCGCAGGCCGAGAATGTTTGAGGACGGGATGATATGTCCCGGCTTCCCGGGAGAGTTATCTATGAACTACGCGAACATTAAGTATTTCGACATTGCTGATGGGGAAGGTGTTCGTACTTCTCTGTTTGTGAGTGGGTGCCGTCGTGGGTGCAAGAACTGCTTTAACTCCGTCGCGTGGGACTTTGCCGCGGGCGAGCCATTCGATCGCGCCGTCGAGGATAAGATTATCGAGAGTCTCGACCATCCCTTTATTGATGGACTGACGATTCTGGGCGGGGAGCCGATGGAGCCCGAGAATCAGGCGGGTCTCGTTGAATTTATCGAACGCGTGCGTGCTGCCTATCCTGTGGAGTCGGGGAAGACCATTTGGTGCTTTACCGGCGACGTGCTCGAGGAGCTTATGCCGGGCGGTTGTCACCATACCGAGGTGACGGACCGTATCCTTGCCTGCCTCGACATGCTGGTGGACGGCCCGTTTGTTCAAGACCTGTACGATATCTCGTTGCGCTTTAGGGGTTCGAGTAATCAGCGGGTGATCGACATGAACGCCACGCGCGCTCGTGCCGCGCGTGAGGGCGTTGCGCTTTGCGATGCTGTGGAGCTTTGGCGGGACGATCCGGTCTATTCGACCCATACTATGTAGCTTGCGGCCGATGTCGGAGGGCGTGGTACCATAGCGCGAACGCAAAATCGGAAAAGTGAGGCCCAGATGGTCAATCAGGAAAAAGTCGAGGCCGCCATAAGGCTGTTGCTTGAGGGCATGGGCGAGGACCCAACTCGTGAGGGCCTGCTGGAGACGCCGGCGCGCGTCGCCCGCATGTATGGTGAGATTGCCGGCGGCATGGACCAGAGCGCCGAGGAGCACCTGTCCAAAACCTTTGCCGTCGCTTCGAACGATTTGGTTGTCGAGCGCGACATTACGTTTTACTCGCTGTGCGAACACCATCTGCTGCCGTTTTACGGCAAGGCTGCGATCGGCTATATCCCTAACGGTCGCGTTGCCGGACTCTCTAAGCTCGCTCGCACGGTTGAGGTCTATGCCCGTCGCCTGCAGCTGCAGGAGAAGCTGTGTGCACAGGTTGCTGATGCCCTCATGGAATATCTTGCTCCCCAAGGAGCGATTGTGATGATGGAAGCTGAGCATATGTGCATGACCATGCGCGGCGTGCAAAAGCCCGGCACCAAGACCGTAACGCTTGCTCGTCGCGGTGTCTTTGAGACTGATCCGTCGCTCGAGGAGCGATTCTTTAGGATGCTGGGCCGCTAACCATGAGGGTCGTCAACGACTTTGCATCGAAGACCGATGAGGGAACGCCGCGTCGTGGCTTTATGGCTTCGGGCCTGACCCCCTTTGGTGCCATGCCTCGCATTGACTACATCTGTGCCAACGGGCTGTTCCGGCGGCATCTGGGCAACATTGCGCAGTTGGAATCGGGGCGCATCTTTTGCCGCCACGGTATTGACCATCTGCTGGATGTCGCGCGCATTATGTGGATCAAGAATCTTGAGGAGCAACTCGAATTTGACCGCGAGGTCATCTATGCCACGGCACTTCTTCACGATATCGGCAAAGATGAACAGTATGAATCGGGTATATCCCATGATGTTGCAAGCGAACGCGTCGCTGATGCGATTCTCGGCGGCATGCCCGAAGACGTGGCGTTTGAGCCGGCAGATGCCGCAGCCATTAAGACGGCCATTCTGGGTCATCGAAAGCTGCGCGTGAACAGCCAGCCGCTTGAGCGTCTGCTTTATGCAGCCGACAAAGCGTCGCGCGCCTGCTTTGCATGCCCTGCGCGCAATGCCTGCAACTGGAGCGATGATAAAAAGAACCTGTCGATTCGCGTGTAGTCGGTATGCGCGGTCGGGGTTCTGAACGAAGGAGACGATCGCGATGACTAACAAAAAGCTACCTGAGAATGCAACCAAGACCGAGGGCGCCGAGCTCGCCCGTCGTGGCAGGGGCGAGATTTCCACCGCAACGGCAGTGCCTCATGTGAGCTATGACGACCTGCGCCATGCCGACCGCATTACTATCGACGGTCTCGAGGTCTTTGCCAACCACGGCGTGTATCCCGAGGAGAACGCCCTGGGGCAGAAGTTTGTCGTGTCCTTGGTGCTCTATGCCGACCTGCGCGCGGCAGGGGAGCACGATAACCTGGATGCCTCGATTGATTACGGCTCGGTGTGCCACGATGTCGACGGCTATCTGCGCGAGCATACGTTTAAGCTCATCGAGGCCGCGGCCGAGGGTGTGGCCTCGATGCTACTACGTCGTTACCCCTTGCTGCTTGGCGTGCGTGTTAAGCTCGATAAGCCTTGGGCGCCCGTCGGTCTTCCCCTGGCAAGCTGCGGCGTCGAGATCGAGCGCGTGCGCTAACCGGTTCTAATACGTCTCTATGGGCGGTTTTTTGAGCCGCTGCGACAGAGCTCTGTTGTTGGGGCAGTACGTGTCGAGGAGGGCGTGGAACCGCTGATTGTGGCTTGGCTCGAGCAAGTGGACGAGCTCGTGGGCGACAACCATGTCGAGGCATTCGACGGGGTAGGCGGCAAGTTCGCGTGCGATGCGAATGGCACCGGTTTTGGGCGTGCACGAGCCCCAGCGCGTTTTCATGCTGCGTACGGAAACGCGGGAAACGGTGACACCCATTGCGATTTCGTATGCGTGCACCATATCGCGCAGCGCTGATGTGACCTCGGACATATAGAGCTGGTCGATGTGGGCTTGGAGCTCATCGGACGTTAGGCCGTCGAGAGCCGTGAGCTGCTTTGCCTGCGTGCGCCCACTTGGCTCATCGGTACCCATAAAACTTGCGAAGGTAGCCTGCTTGGGTCGCGGTGCGGGTGATGCAAAGTTGTGGTCGAGCGCATCCTGTACCGTGATGGGCTTGCCCCAAAGTGCAATGATGGACGAGGGACTGAGCGGCTCTCTCGCCGTCGCCTGACGTTGCTCGCGCTGGGCAAGTCTGCCGATAATCCAGGCGCTGTTGCGCTTCACAAACGCTTCGATACGCTCGCGGCTGGCGCCGAGCGGTGCGCTGGCGTGGACCTCACCGCTCGATGTGACGCGTAGGTTGAAGTTCTTGACGCGCTTTTTGGTAACGACGACGGGGATGGATGTGCCATCCGGTCGGGATACGGAAATCGTAAACTGCTGCGTCAAAAGTGATCCTTCAGATTGGGGATGGGCCGGCATGTCGATCGCTTGACATGCCGGCCCGCTCAAGGGATGTGAAATTAATAACGCTCAAAGAAGGCAAGCGCGTTGTCGCTGCAGAGCTTTTGCATCACGGTCTTGCCAAAGTGCTTGGAGAGCATGTTCTGGAACTCGGGCATCATGCTGGCATCGGAGAGGAAAGCGGGTACCGTGGCGCCGTCCCAGTCGCCGCCGAGCGCGATGACATTTTCGCCGCCCAGGTCGAGCCAATGCTCGATATGTGCCGCCAGCTGGTCGAAGGTGACGTCTGCGGCGGTCTTGTCGGTTGCGTCGTTGGAAAGGAACTCGCTGCAGTAGTTGAGGCCGACGATGCCGCCCATGTCGCGAATGGTGCGGAACTGGTCGTCGGTGAGGTTGCGTTTGACGCCGCAAACCGCACGGGAGTTGGAGTGGCTGGCGACGAAGGGGCGCGTGGCGTGGGCGACAACCTCGTCAAAGCACTCATCGTTGAGGTGGGAGACGTCGAGCACCATGCCGGCGTGCTCCATCTGCGTAAGCGCCTCGATGCCAGCGGCGGTGAGGCCGGCGTGGGTGTCGTGGCCGCTCGCGAGCGGTCCCTGCGCGTTCCAGCTGAGCGATGACATGAGTACGCCCAGGCTCTTGAGTACCTCGATCAGCGCGGGGTCCTCGGCAAAGAACGTGGCGTTTTCGATGGTGTGGATGCAGGCGACCTTGCCGTCTTTGAGCGCGGGGCGAATGTCTGCGGCGCTGCGCACATTGACCATGCGGTCGTGGTTGAGCATGGCCTGGCCGCTCATATGCGCCATGATTTGCGCCTGGAAGCGCGCGGCGTGGGCGGTGGGAATCTCGTCGGGGACAAACGTGGCGAAGCACTGTGCCCAAGGAGTTTTGCCGATCTTTGCGAGCGAGATGGCGCAGGCGTTGCCCTCGATAAGGTCGAAATCCTGCGGATGCGTCTCGTCGCCGGGGAAATAGCCGTCGGTGCCCGCGGTAAAGCGCAGGTCGAGATCGAGCGTGGTCCAGCCGATGCGGTCGGCAGTGTCGCAATGTAAGTCAAATACGGGATATGCCATGGTTCCTCCGGTTGCAGCGTTTCTTTGCAAACTGTCTTTGAATTGTATGACTAGGGTATAGTTAGCGCCATATGTTCACGGCGGCCCGCGTTGTGCGCCGCCCTTATTACGGAGGTTACCATGTCCAACCAGGGCAAGAAGGTCAAGACCCATTATCGTGGCACGCTCGACGACGGCACGCAGTTCGATAGCTCCTACGATCGCGGCGAGCCGCTGGAGTTCACCTGCGGTGCCGGTCAGATGATCAAGGGCTTCGACGCCGCCGTTATCGATATGCAGGTGGGCGAGAAGAAGTCCGTACACATTCCTGCGGCCGATGCCTACGGTGAGCACAATCCCGAGATGGTTATCACCTTCCCGGCCGAGCAGGTTCCCAACATCGAGCAGATCGAGAAGGGCATGAAGCTCTTCCTGTCCACGCCGAGCGGCATGCCTGTCCCCGCCGTCGTCATCGACGTGACGCCCGAGGCCGTGACGCTTGACGCCAATCACGAGCTCGCCGGCAAGGATCTCAACTTTGATATCGAGCTCGTCGAGGTCGAGGACTAGTTGATGTCCGGGGACCTGGTAGCTACGGAGCGCTTGGGAAATCTCAACGACCCGTCCTATGAACTCCTGCTTCGTCGGGAGATGGGTGGCATTTTTGAGGTTGACGAGCTGCTACTCGATTGGGACCAGGCTGATACGCGCACGTTTGTGGGCGTGACGGAGCTGGGGCGCACGGTGAATGTCCGGCTGGATGCCGCTGATGGCGAACGCCTTGCCGACGGCGACGTGCTCGCTATCGACCGCACGGGCACGGTGCCCGTAGTGGTTGTCGTGCGCCTGCGCAGTGCCGAGGTCTATTTGGTCGAAGTCGACCGCATGGATCCGATTGCGCTCGCGCATGCGTGCTGGGAGATCGGCAATATGCACGCGCCGCTCTTCCGGGGTGACTCGGACGAGCATACCGTGCGCATGTATACGCCGGTGCAACCGGTTTTGGGTCGCATGCTCCGGGGCATCGAGGGCGTTCGGCTCTCGGTGGTCACACGCGAGCTCGATGCCAGTCGACGCTTTGCATCGAGCACGGCGGATGTTGTTGTGAGTATGGCTCCAGACTTTACGATCGTAAAGAAGGCGCGCGGCTAACGTGCGTATGCGTAAGACGGACTTTGAGAGGCAACTATTCAAAGTCCGTCTTGCTGTTGATGGGATGCTTTGGGGGAACATATGGGTCTTGAGGGAATCAAGCTGATCGCCTGCGATTTGGATGGCACGTTGCTGCATCCGGGGGAGCGCGAGCCACGCCCCGAGGCATTTGAGCTCATCGACGAGCTGCACCGTCGCGGCATTGTGTTTATGCCGGCGAGTGGCCGTCAATATGCGAGTTTGCGCTACCTGTTTGCCCCGGTGGCAGACGAGCTTGTCTATGTGTGCGAAAACGGCGCCCTGGTCATGAGCGAGGGGCGTGCCGTTGTCAAGCGCTCTATGGGGCGTGACCTGGCGATGGATATCGCGAATGCCGTAGTCGCCTACCCCCATGCCGATGTAACCCTTTCCTGCGAGGGGCACCTCTACACCATAAGCGGCAACGATGCGTTCGTCGACCATTTGCGTTACGAGGTCCATTGCGATGTGGCGGTGGTCGACCGTCCCGAGGACATTGACGAGGATGTCATTAAGATTGCGTTTCAAACGCCCGAGACAGAGCAGCCGGCGGCGCTGGAGTATTTTGTGCGTCGCTTTAGCGACCGGGTCGATGTGATGACGTCGGGAACCGAATGGACCGACTTTATCGGCTTTGATTCGGGCAAGGGGTCCGCGCTTGCCGATTACGGTCGTGCCCTGGGAATTTCGCCCGATGAGATGATGGCGTTTGGCGATAACGAAAACGACCGCGACATGCTCAACGTGGTGGGCCATCCCTATCTGATGGAAAGCTGCAATCCCAGCATGCGCGGCATTAATGACCGCGTCCGCTATGTGCACACGGTCGAAGAAGAACTGCGTCGCCTGCTTGCCGAGTAGGCATGTCCCAAAATCTACCTACAGTTGGGGCAGAGGCCCTCGAAGATGGTGTAGTGCGAGGTGACGTTCCAACCGATTTGCTCGGACGCCTTGGCATCGAGCCGGGCGTCGAAGGGGAGCGGCACATCGATGACGCGGTTGCACGAGGTGCAGATAATATGCGCATGCGGCTCGACGGTGCGATCGAAGCGGCTGCCGCCCGGCGTCTTGATCGAGAGAATCTCCCCGGCATCGGCCAAGAGATTGAGGTTGCGGTAGACCGTACCGCGGCTGATTCTGTCGTCCTGTTCGCGCACGGCGTTGTAGATCTCATCGGCGGTGGGATGGTTGTAGCTTTGGCGCACGGCATCAAGAACCAGCTTCCGCTGCTTGGTGTTTCTTCTTTGCATCGCCATGCGCCTCGCCTCTTTTCTATCAACGGTCGTAGGTAAATGATACCGTATTTAGCACACAATACTAATAATGAGGACTGAAACCGTCTTCATTGGCAAGTGGGGCTCGGACTTGGGCGTCTACGAGGCGAAAGCGCGTTCCCATGCGCTCATAGGAGGCATGGAGCGCTTCGAGGTGAGACAGGATATCCGCGGGCGCGCCTTGTACCTCCATTTCGACCGAACCGTCTTCCATGTTACACACCCAGCCGGTGAGTGCGCGTGCCTGCGCGAGGTTGGTGTTGGTAAAGCGAAAACCAACGCCCTGGACTTGCCCCGCCCAGCGCAGGAAGTAGCGCAGGGGGGTGTCTTGAGTGGCCTCGTCGCTTGCGAGCACAGTAAGCCTGCGGCGCAGCTCGAGCTCAACGTTTGATGGTTTTTGAGGCTCTCGACTGCCGCCGGAGAAGAACTTGTCAAAAAAGCCCATCGCTAGGCCTGCTTGACTGAATCGGCGGGGAAGGTAATGCCGGCCTGCTGACGCACGGCATCCATGATGCGCAGTGAGACAAGCGTGACATCGCGATAGTGGCCAAGCTCATGGCGCCCAGCCGGTGTTTCCCAAATCTCATCTTTAACGTGATGAACGCCGTCGATAGCGGTGATAAAGTCTGTGAGTTCGTATTCCATAGTGTTGCTCGATTTGGGCAGGTCGAGCACGCGGCCGTTGTCGCCCTGTTCGCGCGGTGCCTCGGTCGCCGAGCCGCGTACGACGTCGCCGCGATAGTCGATGCGGACGTTGCGGGGCGTGGACAGATGGTCAATCTGGATAGTGCCACGCTCGCCTTCGATCTGCGAGGGCAGCAGGTCATTCGTAATTTTGGAGTGCGCGAGCTCGACGGAGATACGGCCACCGCCGTAGCTGGCGAGGATGGAACCGCAGCCATCGATGGGGCCGTGCGTGAGCTGTCGCGTGGTGGGGTCGAGCAGAGTAGTCATGCTCGTAAGGCCGGAGGGCATGCCGAAAATCTCGACCATGGGCTCGACGGCGTAGACGCCAATGTCCATGAGGGAACCCGATGCCATATTGCAGTCGAAGATATTGGTGGCGCGCCCCGCGAGAACTTCGTTGTAGCGCGAAGAATACTTGCCAAAGCGCAATGAGGCGCGACGGATGGGGGCGATCTCGCCCAGGGCATCCTCGATGGCGTGGAAGGCGGGATCGTGGAGGGGACGCATGGCCTCGAGGGCCACGACACCTGCTGCCTCGGCAGCGCGGAAGACTTCCAACGCCTGCGCTTCGGTGGCGCAGAAGGGCTTCTCGACGATGACATGCTTGCCACCGGCGATGCAGGCGAGCGCTTGCTCGTAGTGGAGCGCATTGGGACTGCCGATGTAGACGGCGTCGACGTCGTCGGCGGACGCAAGCTCGTCAAGCGCGGTGAAGTTTCGCTCGCCACCGCGCTCGGCGGTAAAGGCGGTACCGCGATCGGCATCGCGCGAGAGCGTACCCACAAACGCAGCTTGGTCGTTGGCGTTGACGACCTGGATAAAGTCGTTGGTAATCATGGATGTGCCGATGGTCGCTATACGCAGCATGTATCCCCCTCGTGCCGTTCGGTTTACAGGATGAGTGTAGCGCGAGAGGGCAAGAAATGGCGTGCGAAAACGCCGTTACAGGTCGCTCTCGCTAAAGCCGGCGTCGATATCGAGGTTGGCTCCGTCGGCCGCGGTGGTGGCGAGCTCGTCGCAGCGCTCATTGAGCTCGTGGCCGGCATGCCCCTTAACCCAGATGAACTCCACCTTATGCTTGCTCTTTGCGGCAAGCAGACGCTCCCACAGGTCGCGGTTCTTGACGGGCTGCTTGTTGGCAGTTTTCCACCCGCGCTTTTTCCAGCCGTCGATCCAGTGCTTGTTGAAGGCGTTGACGACGTATTGCGAATCGGAATGGACCTCGACCTCGCAGGGGCGGTTAAGTGCCTCGAGCGCCACGATGACCGCCATGAGCTCCATGCGGTTGTTAGTGGTCTTGGCGTAGCCGCGCGAAAGCTCGGAGGTGAAGGTCTTGCCGGCGGGGTTGGTGTACTTGAGCACGGCGCCGTAGCCGCCGCGTCCCGGATTTGATCGGGCCGAGCCGTCGGTATAGATGATGACCTTCACATGGTTCCTTTCGTTGGGTACGCTTCGTGTGAGTGACCATTGTAGCGCCATGCCCGCCGCGGGCTAGCAATCTACGATTTCTACCCCGTCTTCCGACAGCTGGTCGGCATGGATGATGCGGTTGAGCTCGTCGAGGTATTGCCGCAAGAGAGGAGAGGGCTTGCGCTCGTCGTGCATGATATATCCTACGTGCATCGTTGGGGCGTCTGCTAACGGGATCGATGCCATACCCCACTGCATTTCATTGGAAAGGACACCGGTCGACAGGGTGTAACCGTTCGACGTGATAAGTAAGTTAGTAAGTGTTCCGCGGTCCGAGATTCGTATGTTGCGGTCGCAAGGGATATAGCTAAAAGGTTCCTCGGCGTAATAGAAGGAGTTTGAGGTTCCCTGCTCAAAGCTGTAGCGCGTATAGGGCGTGAGGTCGGCAAGGGACAGCTGAGGGCGGCGTGCGAGCGGGTGGCGTTCGCTAACGAAGACGTGGACCGTCGCGTCGAAGAGGGGATGGAAGCTTGCGCGGGCATCGGCGAAGGCCTTCTGCAGAACGCGGGCGTTAAAGTCATCCAGGTACAGAATGCCGATATCGCTGCGAAATGCGCGGACGTCGTCGATGATCTGCGAGGTGGTGGTCTCGCGCATGATGAACTCAAACTTACTGTCGCGGCAGCGCTCGACGACGTTGACAAAGGCCTCAACCGAAAACGCGTAGTGCTGGGCCGAGACGGCAAGGCGCGCCTGGGGTGTGCCGCCGTCCTCGTAGCGTGCCTCGAGCATGTCGGCCTGCTCTACGACCTGGCGCGCATAGCCCAAAAGCTCGGTGCCGTCGTTGGTGAGCGTGACGCCGCGGCTGGAGCGCGTAAAGATCTCCAGATGGAGCTCCTGTTCCAGGCTTTTGACGGCGTTTGAGATGTTGGACTGAGCGGTATAGAGGCGCTGAGCTGCAGCGTTGATTGAGCCGGACTCTGCCACGGCAATCAGAAAACGAAGCTGCTGAAGGGTCATCGACGCCATCCTCTCGATTGCTATCTATAAAACAGATAACAGATTAGCGCTTTTAAGTGATTGACCGAGGGAAACAATGCTCGTACTATTCAAAACACACAAAGGCAGTAGGTAATTAAGCCGACCACGGAACAGGGATGCGAAAGGAGGCCCGCATATGAATTGCTTACCAAGACGAATGCCGGGCTCCTGTTTGCGCCCGTCGGCGTGATCAGGAGACAGCGACTTACTTCTCTTACTCTTATTACTTTTGTTCGATCAAGGAGATCATCATGAGCCAGTTTATCAACAACCCCGAGCACACCTTTGGTTTCGATACCCTGCAGCTGCACGTTGGCCAGGAGAGCGCCGATCCTGCATCCGACTCCCGTGCCGTGCCTATCTACCAGACCACGAGCTATGTGTTCCGCAACTCCCAGCACGCCGCCGACCGCTTTGGTCTTGCCGACGCCGGTAACATCTACGGCCGTCTGACCAACTCCACCCAGGGCGTCTTCGAGGACCGTATCGCCGCGCTCGAGGGTGGCGTGGCCGGTCTTGCCGTCGCCTCCGGTGCCGCTGCCATCACCTATACCCTGCAGGCACTTGCCCAGGCTGGTGACCACGTGGTCGCCCAGAAGACCATCTACGGCGGTTCCTACAACCTGCTGGAGCACACGCTCTCCCAGTTTGGTGTCGAGACCACCTTCGTCGATGCCCATAACCTGGACGAGGTCGAGGGCGCCATCAAGGACAACACCACGGTCATCTATCTCGAGACGCTCGGTAACCCCAACTCCGACATCCCCAACATCGACGCCATCTCCGAGATCGCCAAGAAGCATGGTCTGCCGGTTGTCGTCGACAACACCTTCGGCACCCCGTATCTGTTCCGTCCGCTGGAGCATGGTGCCAACATCGTCGTCCACTCCGCAACCAAGTTTATCGGCGGCCACGGCACCTCGCTGGGCGGTGTGATCGTCGACGGCGGTAACTTCGATTGGAAGGCGAGTGGCAAGTATGCGCAGATCGCCGAGCCCAATCCCTCCTATCATGGCGTCTCGTTTGCCGAGGCTGCCGGCCCTGCCGCCTTCGCGACCTATGTCCGCGCCATCCTGCTGCGTGACGAGGGCGCTTGCATTAGCCCGTTTAACGCCTGGATCCTGCTCCAGGGCACCGAGACCCTGTCGCTGCGCGTCGACCGCCATGTCGAGAACACCAAGAAGGTCGTTGAGTTCCTGGCTTGTGACAGCCACGTCGCCAAGGTGAACCACCCGAGCCTGCCTGAGCACCCCGACCATGAGCTCTACAAGCAGTATTTCCCCAACGGTGGTGCCTCGATCTTTACCTTTGAGATTAAGGGCGGCCAGGAGGCTGCATGGAAGTTCATCGACCACTTGCAGGTGTTCTCGCTGCTCGCCAACGTGGCCGACGTCAAGTCGCTCGTCGTGCACCCGGCTACGACTACGCACTCCCAGCTCTCTGCCGAGGAGCTCGCCGAGCAGAACATCACGCCCTCCACGATCCGTCTTTCCATCGGTACCGAGAACGCTGAGGACATCATTTGGGACCTGAAGCAGGCCTTTGCCGCACTGGACGAGTAGGGCGACTTGTGCAAGGACCCCTTGCGACTCGATAGGTATAACTGCATAAAATGCCTGCTCAAGGCGCCTGCGCAAGCAATGGTTGCGCAGGCGCCTTTTTTGCATAGGAAGGGCGCTATTACAGGGTTTTTGACATGCTTTATGCAATCGAGATGTGGAAAACTCCTGTTGAGAGGATGTGAGTTTTACGCAAATGACGTGCACCTTTTGAGAAAAACCGCAGGTCGCGATTTGCTCGGGGTACTATGCAGCGCGATCGAATCACACGCAGCTCAAACGCAGCAAAAACGCACTACGGAGGTTTCCAGCTACATGAGGATTGATTCACGAAAACCGAAAGCCGCCGCCCTTTCCGCCGCTCTGACCGTGGCACTTTTAGCGGGCGCCGGCGCAACCGATGCCCACGCGGCAACACTGTCCGACACGGTCGGATCCACGCCGTCCGAGGCGACGCTGATGCAGCCCGTCGACTATCGCGGCGACGGCTTTGGCTCCATGCAGGAGTGGAACGCCTCTATGGGGGCCAAGCGCGATTCCCTGGAGGTCCGCGCCCAGATCATCATGAACATGTACGGTGACTATGCCACCGATGACGAGCGCGCTGTACTGCAAGGTTGTATCGATGGTGCGGGCGGTCTTTTGACGATGGAGGAGGTCGACGCCAAATCGACCGAGCTCGATGAGCTGCGCACGACGCTTGAGGATGCCAAGCGTGAGGCGCTCGAGGCTGCGGCCGCCGAAGCCGAGGCCGCTGAGGCCGTTCAGGCTTTGTATTACAACGCCGGCTCCGGCTCGTCTTACGCGTCTGCTGCGTATTACGCGAACGGCTCGGGCCTGACGCGCTCGAGCGGCGTCAATAACTATAACGGTCGTCGTGAGACCTATTACAGCAGCAACGTGCTCTACCATCACCGCACGGGCGAGTGGACTCAGGATTCCGAGGGCTTTTGGCGCGATTCCGATGGTTACTACGTCGTTGCCGCGGGCGATAAGGCTCAGGGCTCCACGTTTACCGGTTCCAAGGGCGAGTGCAAGGTCTATGACTCCGGCTGCGCAGCCGGAACCACCGACTACTATACCGGTTGGTAATCTGCTATAAGCCAATAGGACATGACGGGCGGGCGTCTTTACCGAGCCTTTGGGCAACGTAAGGGCGTCCGTTTTTTGTGCATGCTTGAGCTAACAGAGCGCTTACCGTGGCAGTACGCCGCGCATATGGGCGCGGGGCACACTGGTTCTTGAGAATTAAGGTCTTTCTCTTGGAGGAAGTGGTCTTGTGAACGCTCGAGATATCGCCGTTGCCGCCGTCGCATTGGTGCTTGGCTGCCTTGGTCCTACGGCCGCGCTCGTTGCGGGCATGCAGGGGGCATGCGGGGCTACTCCAATCGTGGTTGGCGCGCTGATCGCAGTGGCGCTGCTGGGAAGCGCCGGCGTGCTGCTTTGCCGCGATGACGAGGACGAGGTGCCGGAGTCGCAACGCTAACTGTTGTGAGATTGGCCGCTGGTCATAGACGAAGATGAAAGCCGCCGCAGGGGGAACGGTTTCCTTGCGGCGGCTTTGCTGTTAAGGCTGTTGAATGCGGTGCGTTGGCGCTACCAGCTTTTCTCGATATCGCGGATGCGTCGATAGAGCCAATCGTTTTGCGGCACCTGGATATCGTGTTTGGCTGCGAGGCGGCAGATGGTGCCCGCGAACTCATCAACCTCGGTTTTGCGCCTTGCGACGCGGTCTTGAGCCATCGAGGGCATACCGGCGGGGTCGATTCCCTCGATGAGGTGCACCATCTGCGTCAGGTCTGCCTCGGTCAGCTCAATGCCCTCGGCGTTGGCGACCGCAAGCGTTTCGCGCATGGCGGAAACAAAGCAGCGACGCTGCTCGGAGCCCGGCTCCGTGGCGCTTCCGTAGGTCCCGCCGTAGGCCATACAGGTCTGGTTGATGCCGTCGTTGAGCATGAGTTTGGCCCACATGCGGTGTGCAATGTCGCTCTCGACGGTATGGGCGATGCCGCAGCGTGTGTAGAGCTCGTCGATGGCGGTGATGGCTGCGGGGTCCGTACCGGCCGCCGCGCCAAAGCGGATTTCGCCCGCATTGGTAAAGGTGAGCTCTCCGTTGAGGAACACGGCGTCCATGCCTTGGCAAATACCAAGAACGGTATGCTTCCAGCCAAAGCGCTCGGCAATCTTTTGCTCGCTCGTAATGCCGTTGCACAGCGAGGCGATGAGCGTGTTGGGCCCCACGACGCGCTCCATAGTCTTGAGCGCTTGGTTGAGTCCCGTCGTCTTGACCGTGAGAATGACCAGATCGGCGGGCGTTGCCTCACTGGCGCGGATGGACTTGAGCGCACAGGGCTTGCCGTTGACGGTGAGCGCATCGCCCACGTGACGCTCAAAACGGGCGTCATCCATAACGTATTCGACGGCGTCATTGCCGAGGGCCGTGGCAATCATGCTGCCGTAGAGCAGGCCGACGCCGCCCTTGCCGATAAAGGCGACCTTGTTGATCTGCATGTGAATCATCTCCCCACTAAAAGGCGCCCGCATGAGGGGCGCCTGGTGGATTGTATGCCGCTGGAGCATGTGGCGTGCACCGGAGGCGGAATTTAGAAGAACAAACTCATGGGAACTTATGCCGCGGGACAGACCGCAAAAACGCGCGCAGGGTATCCGACGCCATCGCGCACCTTGGGGAAGGTGCAGAAGATGACAGCGCCTGTGGCGGGAAGCTCGTCCAGATGGTCCATGACCTCGATCTGATAGCGGTCGACCGAGAGGATGTACTGCTCGCCGGGGTAGGGGGTAGGTGTCCTCACGCGTGGTCACGCTCTCCTCCTTTCATCGGACTTTTTGCTGATGTTAAAGCGGTGCCGTGACAGCTCGATTTCTGCTGCGTTACGATACGTTCTCGATTGCGATTCCAATGTGTTTCGATGGCGTGACCGTTGGGTTTCGCCTTGTCGGGGCGCTGATGGCGAAGGGAGGGTCCGTGCAATACCGCGTTGACCCCAAAAGCGGTAACCGAATATCTGCTCTGGGTCTGGGCTGCATGAGGTTTCCCGGTGCGCCGGGACATCCGGATGCGAAGACAGCCGATGCGATTATTTCTCGTGCGGTGGAGCAGGGGATTAATTATCTGGATACGGCCTATCTCTATCCCGGCAACGAGGCTTGCGTGGGCGCTTCGCTTGAGCGCCTAGGCCTACGCGACCAGGTTTTGCTCGCGACCAAGCTGCCACATGCTTCGTGCAAATGCGCGGAGGATTTCGATCGGTTCTTCGACGAGCAGCTGCGCCGTTTGCGGACTGACCATATCGACTACTACCTCATGCACAACATCACCTCGCCCGCCCAGTGGGAACGTGTGGTGGCGTTGGGCATCGAGGACTGGATCGCGCGTCAAAAGGCTGCGGGGCGTATTCGCCAGATTGGTTTTTCGTATCACGGCGGCGCGGCGGATTTCCTCACGATGCTTGACGCGTATGACTGGGACTTTTGCCAGATCCAGTACAACTACGCTGGAGAGCGCTATCAAGCGGGAACGGCGGGACTCATGGCAGCGGCCGAGCGCGGGCTCGCGGTGTTTGTGATGGAACCGCTTTTGGGTGGACGCCTGGCGGGCAAGCTGCCTCCGCGGGCCCGCGCCGTGCTCGATGGCGTACGCGATCCGTACCTGAAGACGCCGGCTGCTTGGGGTCTTTCGTGGGTATGGAACCATCCTCAAGTCACGATGCTGCTTTCGGGCATGACCGATACCGCGCAGGTGGACGAGAACGCGGCATTGGCGGATCGCGCACTGCCGGATTCGATGACGACAGAGCAGCTCGATACCATCGCACGTGTGCTGGGAGAGTTTGAGAAATCGAATCGCGTGCCCTGTACGGGGTGCGGCTACTGCATGCCGTGCCCCAAGGGCATCAATATTCCCGGCTGCTTTGGTGCCTACAACGCGAGCTACGCGCATAGTTGGTTTACGGGGCTGTCTCAATACTTTACGGCGAGCGCGGTGCGGACGAACGAGCCCAAGCTGGTGAGCAATTGCGTCAAGTGCGGTAAATGCGCACGTCACTGCCCACAGCACATCGATATTCCCGAGCGTCTCGATGATGTGCGCCGACGTTTCCAGCCTGGCCCCGTAACGGCCGCGCTTAAAGCCTTTTGCAAAACGCGCTCCTGATGCCCCTTTTATAACTTGCGGTGGAATAGTTCTTGTTTGCGGCAGAATAGGGGCCAAGCAGGAACTATTCCACCGCAACTGAAGGGGGCTGTCGTGGGCCATCGGGATTCATGTGATGATTTACGTGAGGTTCGTTGGGGCGTTTTGGGCGCTGGGAACATTTCGCATCGATTTGCAGCGTCGCTCAAGGAGGTGGACGGGGCACGGCTTGTGGCTGCCGCCGGTCGCACTCCTTCGCATGTTGAGGAGTTTTGCAGTGCGTTTTCGATTGATGCCGCGCACAGTTATGCCACGGCTGACGATAGCGGCGATGCGGCTTATGATACGCTGATTGCCGACCCCGATGTCGACGCAATCTACTTGGCTCTTCCACATGGCATGCATGCGCATTGGGTCTGTCGGGCGCTGCGCGCGGGAAAGGCCGTGCTGTGCGAAAAGCCGGCCGTTTTGAATGAAGAAGAGGCCCGTGCGATCACCTCCGTTTCCCGCGAGTGCGGTGTGCCGTTTATGGAGGCGATGAAAAATCGGTTTTGTCCGATGCATGCTCGCGTGAAGGACTTGCTTGCGTCGGGCGACCTCGGCCGCATCGTCTCGATCGAAAGCGTGCAAAAACTCGATTACGGCGAGTCTCCTTCGGGCTATCTGCTTGATCCGTTGCAGGGCGGCTGTCTATATGACATGGGCTGCTATGCGGTCGGTTGGTTTGAGGATTTACTCGCGGGCGCGTGCGAGGTTTCGTCTCGTGAAGTTCGCTGGCGTGGCGTATCGGGCGGCCGCGTGGATTGGGCCGATGAGATCCATATGAGTGTCGGCGGTATACCCATTCATATGGCGTGCGACGGCAAAGCAGCATATGAAAGCCGCTTAACGATTGCCTGTGAGCGGGGCTCGTTGGAAATCGAGCGTCTCCATCGCCCCGAGCTCGCCCATGTGAAGTACTCCGATGGACGAATGCTCGAAATAAATGCCCCGTTTGAGGTCGATGATTTCTACGGCGAAATCCAGCATGCGACCCAGCTCATCCGGGCGGGGAAACTCGAGAGTCCCGTTATGTCCCTTACCGCCACACAGCGCTGCGCGCGTATTATCGATGCAATCCGTCTAGCCCTCTAGGACTTGGCGCTGGCACGTAGGGGATCATGACGCCGGCGACCGTGGTGCTTGGTGGCCAGCATCTCTGATGCCCCTTTTATAAGTTGCGGTGGAATAGTTCCTGTTTGCGGCAGAATAAGGCATCGACAGGAACTATTCCACCGCAACTGATGAGGGGGAGCTGGAGATGCTGACGATTGGGTGTCATCTTTCGACGACGAAGGGCTATCGGGCAATGGGGGAGACGGCGCTATCCATTGGCGCCGATACCTTTGCATTCTTTACGCGCAACCCGCGCGGCGGCAAGGCGAAAGACCTTGACATGGATGATGTGGCGGCCCTGCGTGACCTTATGGCGCAAAATGATTTTGGCCCACTCGTGGCTCATGCCCCCTATACCTACAATCCCTGTTCTGCCAAAGAGCGGGCGCGCGAGTTTGCCCTGGAGGCAATGGCCGAGGACTTGCAGCGTCTGGAAGCACTGCCCGGCAACTATTACAACTTCCACCCCGGCGCGCATGTGGGGCAGGGGACTGATGCCGGCATTCAGATGATCGTCGACACCCTGTGCCAGGTGATGTTTGAGGGCCAGCAGACGACGGTGCTGCTCGAGACCATGGCGGGAAAGGGTACCGAGGTGGGCCGTAGCTTTGAAGAGCTGGCGCGCATTATCGAGGGTGTAGCTGCCAGACGCCCAGAGCTATCGGACAAGCTGGGCGTGTGTCTGGACACCTGCCATGTGAGCGATGCTGGCTACGACATCATCCATGATCTGGACGGCGTACTCGACGAGTTCGATGGTGTGGTGGGTATCGAGCGCTTGCGCGCCGTGCATATCAATGACTCCAAGAATCCCTGCGGCGCCCATAAGGATCGCCACGAGTGCATCGGCAAGGGCTACCTGGGTAGTGAAGAGTTTGGCGGCGGTATGCAGGTTATGCAGAATATTGTATCGAATGGTCGCTTGCGTTCGCTGCCGTTTATTTTGGAGACACCGAACGAACTTGCAGGTTATGCGGCTGAAATCAAACTGTTAAGGTCGTTGCAGCAGTAATGACTGTCATAAAGTGGAGTGCTCCATTCACGTTATGGGTTTGTTTCAATCAGTTTTCTAATTGCAGATTCGCACTTACGGGTGCATAATAGCCAACAGTTTTTGCAGACCTCTGAATCAAACGGGGTCACCGGAAGGAGACTGATTATGAAGATCAAGAAGCTTGGCGCATTTGCCGCCACGGGCGCCATGGCGCTCGCCCTCGCACTGACGGGTTGCGGCTCGTCCAACGCCACCTCTGGTTCTGATGCCGGCTCCAGCAGCTCTGACGACGCTAAGGTCGAGAAGGTCGACGGCTCCAAGGAGTACGCGCTCGTCAAGGACGGTACGCTGACCGTCGGCACCTCTGCCGAGTACGCTCCGTTTGAGTACAAGGATGACAACGGCGATTATCAGGGCTTTGACCTTGAGCTCATCAAGGCTATCGGCGACAAGTTGGGCCTGGATGTCGAGTACGTCAATAACGACTTTGACACGCTGGTTCCGGGCGTCGCTTCGGGCGCCAAGTATGACGTCTCCATCGCGGCTATCACCGACACGCCCGAGCGTGAGAAGGAAGTCACTTTCTCCGATTCCTACTACATGGACGATCAGGCTATCGTGACCAAGGTCGATAACACCGACATCACGGCCGATAACTACAGCGAGAAGCTCAACAACGCCGACGCTACCATCATCGTCCAGTCTGGCTCGACCGCCGAGTCCTTTGCCCAGGAGAACTTCCCCAAGGCCAAGATTGTCCCCTACAAGGACGCCACCGAGTGCTTCAGCGCCCTGCAGTCCGATAAGGGCGACGCCGTAGTCACCAACCGCTCCGTTGCCAGCCAGCTGACCGCCGAGCAGTTCAACACCTGCCAGACCATTAAGCAGATCAGCACCGGCGAGGAGTACGCCATCGCCATCAACCAGGGCAACACCAAGCTCAAGGACGATATCAACCAGGCCATCAAGGACCTGACCGACGACGGTACCGTCGACGCCCTCATGGCTAAGTACAACATCAAGTAAAATAGCTACTTGATTGCGCGCGGGCCCTTTCCGTTTTGGCGGAGAGGGCCTTTGCGCTTCTCTTGACGGAGAGCATTTCCGTCTCGTTTTGCCGGCAACTTCTACGATAGGAGCCACCTTGTCTCGACTGAACAAAGGGGCCGCGGAGCAGCGTTTTCCACTGCCCGCCTTGCTCCAAAAGCTAGTCTGCGTCATGGCCGTGGCGCTCGCGCTGGTGTGCGCGGGGGCATATGCGCCTACGACCGCCCAGGCGCTTGAGACCGCAAAGATTACCGCCCGACCCAACACCGGTTCGGGCAGCGCTGTGGTCGGCGGTACCGAGACGCGCATTACCTGGGAGGTCCAGGCCGATGCCGATGAGGAGCTGAGCGGTCTTTCGCTGACGTTTGTCGACGGCACGACGTTTGGTACCGATGACACGCGATTGACGATGCTCTCGGGCGAGGACCTCATGGATCGTACGCCCATGAAGCCCACGTGCAAGGCTGACGGCCAGACGCTCAAGATTGACTTTGGCGAGACGGCGCCTGCCGGCGGCTTTTTCCGTGTCGAGGTTTACGGCGTGACCTTCCCCGTCGAGGGTGGCGATGAGGCCTTTAGCGGCACCTACACTTTGGCCGATGGCTCGACCAAGAAGATCTCCAAGATTCCGTCGGTGGAGATTAAGGGCGTGACGGCATTCGATAACTTCCTGGCCGATCTTAAAGAGCAGCCGTGGGTCGAGGCATGGAATTCCAACATGTTCCTTCGTCTGTTCCTGAACCCGGTCATTTTGGTCCAGAGCCTGCCGATCGTCTTCAAAGGCTTCCTTATGTCGCTCTCGATCGTGCTCGTGGCGTTTCCGCTGGCAATTCCCTTTGCCTTTGCCTTGTCGCTCATGCGCATCTCCAAGTCGCGCATTCTGCGTTGCCTTGCCGGCATCTATGTGAATATCATCCGCGGTACGCCGGCGTTCCTGCAGATCTATATCGCGTTCTTTGGTCTGCCGTTGGCCGGCGTCAAGGTGGACGACTATGTCTTGGGCGTTATCGTCATGGCCATGAACTCGTCTGCGTACCTGTGTGAGATCTTCCGTGCCGGTATTCAATCGATCCCCAAGGGCCAAAATGAGGCTGCTCGCTCTCTGGGCATGAATGCCTTCCAGACACTGCTCTACGTTATGATTCCGCAGACGTTCCGCAATGTTCTGCCTACGTTGACCAGTGAGTTCATCCTGCTCTACAAGGACACGTCACTGCTAGCCGCCGTTGGTGTGGTCGAGATCGTCATGAACGCCCGCACCATCGTGGCCACGACGGGTTCCATTACGCCGTATGTGGTTGCCGCCCTGTTCTATCTGGTCATTACACTGCCGCTTGCGCGCTTGGTGAGCGGTCTTGAGGCGAGGCTTCTGGGGACGGCCGAAACCAAAAAGAAGCGTCCCGCCAAGAGCGCCGGACAGGTTGTCGCGACGCCCGCCGATCATATCGCCGGCCTGTAAGGAGGTTCTATCATGAGCGAAACCAATAACTCGAACGAGGTCGTTGTCAGCATCAAGAATCTCCAGAAGGCCTTTGGCGACAACGTGGTCCTGCGCGACATCGATCTTGATGTGCATAAGGGCGAGGTCGTCGTAGTCCTAGGTCCCTCGGGCTCGGGTAAGTCGACGATGCTTCGCTGCATCAATCGTCTGGAGCAACCTACGAGCGGCTCGATTGTCGTTGAGGGCGTGGATGTGTGTGCCAAGGGCGTCGACCTCAATAAGGTACGCACGCACTTGGGCATGGTGTTTCAGCAGTTCAATCTATTCCCGCACCTGTCGGTCAAAAAGAACGTCATGCTTGCGCAGCAAAAGGTGCTCAAGCGCAGCAAGGAAGAGGCCGAGAAGATTGCCGTCGAGGAGCTGACCAAGGTCGGCCTGGCCGAGCGCATCGATTTTATGCCGAGTCAGCTTTCGGGCGGTCAACAGCAGCGCGTGGCCATCGCTCGCGCCCTGTCGATGAACCCTCACGTCATGCTCTTTGACGAGGCCACGTCGGCGCTTGACCCCGAGCTCGTCCGCGATGTATTGGGCGTCATGCGCGACCTGGCACGTGACGGTATGACCATGATTGTGGTGACGCACGAGATGGGCTTTGCCCGCGACGTCGCCGACCGCGTCGTCTTTATGGACGGTGGCGTTATCGTGGAAGAGGGTACGCCGAGCGAGGTCTTCGACCATCCCAAGAGCGAACGCACCAAGGCGTTTTTGGGCAATATCTCGTAGCCGCTTTATATGACTGACATAGCAGAAAACGGGAGCCGGATGTGATCCGGCTCCCGTTTTTGTTGGGACGCGAATGTGTTTTGGTGCAGAGCGTGTTACGGGCGGAGCTCATTGCCGCTAGACGAGCTCGGCTCCAAGGGCGCGGCAGGCCGCCTCGCCCTCATCGTCGGGTGCATCGTAGCAGATGACGGAATCGACCACGTTGACGCCTGCCTCGTCGGCGTCGGCCTTCCAGTTGTCCATCCACTCGCCCTCGGCCCACGAATAGGAGCCAAAGAGGACGACCTTCTTATCGCCGAGGGTCTCCTTGACTTCGTCCCACATCGGCTGGAACTCATCGTACTCGAGCTCCTCGGAGCCCATGGCGGGGCAGCCGAAGGCGAAGGCATCATAGCCGGCGATCTTGTCGGCAGAGAAATCGGCGCAGGAGATGACTTCGGCCTCGGCGCCCGCGGACGTGGTGCCTTCGGCGACAAAGTTTGCCATGGCCTCGGTATTGCCTGTGCCGCTCCAATAGACGACGGCGATCTTGCTCATGTTGAGTCCTTTCGGTTGTGCGGCGTGCGGCCGCGGTTTGTGCGTTCTATCGGGTCGCCTGGGCAAGTTGCGCCAAGCTGCAGCCCTGCTGATAGATAAAGGTGAGGTGTTGGGTGCAGGCTCGGTACGCATCAAACGTCGCAAGCGCCTGCTCGACATTCGTATAGACCTTCCAGGCTCCAAAAATCTTGTAGTTCTCGCCATGTTGGGCGATGAACTCGTATACGTCGTCGTAGGGGTACCCCAGGAAGTAGCCTATTTCGTGCGGGAACTCACAGGTGCAACCCGTATCGCAGTGTCTATTCCGCGCGAGCGTGCACACGTTGCCGTCATAGGCGCTTTCTGCGGCATTGCTGCTTGCCAGCGTGATGCGCGCAGCGAGATGCATAAGGGACGCGGGCAGGTCGCGGACGTCGTAGCCTTCCGCGGCAAGCGCCGTCGCGGCGCGGGGGTCGGAGAGATATCGCATGAGGTTCGCAGGGCGGCACACATAGATGAGCGCTCCGCAGGGGCGCCAGACCAAAACGCTCATATGGATTCCGAGCGATTGGACCTCGCGGTTGCATTGGGCTATGACGGCGAGCAGGCAAGAGCGTCGCTCTTCGATTTGAGCGACGCCGAGTTTTCCGTTTTGGTTGGCGTAAACGCCGGGATAGGTAAAGAGCGAAGCCGGCTTGATACCTGCGAGCGTAGGGGAGCAGTTGCGTACGACAGCCGTTTGATATGTTGGGATGTCAATGGTTCGAGTCACGTTGCCCCTTTCGAGTCCTCATTTGTTAGCCTAGGAAAACTTATACACGAAAGTAAGCCTAGGTCAACTAAAAAGTTTGAAGAGGGAAACTAATTGACTGAACTGACATGAGTTTGGAGTAAGATGGGACACCCCACGGGGGTATCTCTGAAATGGATCGTAAGGAAGGGGAGCGTATGAGCGACTTGCTCAACCCAGCAAATATCATCGTGCTGGGCGTGATTGCTATTGGTATGTTCTTTGGGCTGCGCCGTATTGCGGCGTCGACGCATGGGAAGAGTTGCTGCAGTGATGGCGCAAGCGGAAAGAAAGCCAAGAGGGTTGTGGTGGCAGACACTGTCGAGTCTCACTACCCCTATTGCGATGAGCTGCTTATCGGCGGCATGAGCTGTGACGGCTGCGCTCAGAATGTAGCCAATGCCCTCAATGCGCTGGACGGCGTGTGGGCAACGGTAACGTACGCGGACCACACAGCACGCGTACGCTCGAAGCTCCCGGTTGATCGCGACACACTCGAGACGGCGGTGAGGGGCGCGGGCTATTACGTTATGAAAATGTAGGCGTTGCCCTCTCCGGTGGATACCGGACTCCTGCTCATTGTGACTATCGGCATCCAAAAGTTTGCGCAAAAAATAACCTTTAGATGCGGCAAAAGTGGAGTTTGGTGACGGTTTGCGCGGAATTCGCTACCAATCGAGCATCTATTAACCCGTCCAAAAAATTACAGGTGTATATTTATACGATGATTATTGCTGTGCTCAGATTGCAATTAACCGTGGACAGAAATGAAGAATGCTAAAGCTGGGCTTTAGGACAGGGGAGGTTATAGCCTTATGAGACGAGTGGGAACACTTGGCTTGGTGGCAGCGCTTGCCGCTATCTTGGTATCGCCGCTGCCGGCGCACGCCGAAGATGCTTCGGGTGCCGTTACCTACAATGCGGGAAATGGGTATTCCTTTGAGAAGCTCTCGCATCCTACGGTAGGAACGTCGCAGCCGGATGGCATCGTCGACTACCAGGGTAACGGTGCCGTTGCCGTTCCGGGCGCCGATGGTAACACGGCCAACAATGAAGGCGATCGCGGCCAGAGCTACACTTGGGCGGCTGCGAGCTATGGTGACTGGCTTTATGTGGGCACCTGCTATGCGGCGATGGGCAACACGCTGACGCTCATGAACGGCACGCTGGGCGATTCCTTTGATGCCGAGACCATGCGCCTGACGCTGGAGGCCATGTTTAACGGCACCTTCTTCTATGGACAGCAGAAGGAGGACGGCACGGCCGACAAGGACAGCGGCGGCATCTTGGTCAAGATCAATACCAAGACCGGTGAGACCAAGCTGCTGCTCTCTGATTCGCTCAACGGCGTCGCTCCTTTGTTCCGCAATGCCGTGAGCTATAAGGGCAAACTCTATTTCTGCGGCAGCGTTAGGACCAATGGCGGCAAAAGCGGTCTGCCTGCTGTATATGAGATCGATCCTAAGACGGATGAGTACAAGGTCGTCTATCAGGGTCTTTCGAGCATGCAGGATTACGGCGCTGCCTACAAGCAGGGCATCTCAACCGGTATCCGCGGTATGTGCGTCCATGATGGCCAGCTCGTCATCAGCAACGTGGGTAAAGACGCGGCCGGTAAGTTTGTGTCGACAATCCTGACGTCGTCTGACCCCTCGAAGGGCCAGGAGAGCTTCACCGAGATAGCCAACTCGGAGACGCTGTTTAACTATCCGGCGATTCGCTATCAGGACAGCATCTACGGCGGCGCCATTTGGGATATGGTCTCGTACAATAGCCATCTCTATGCGACCATCTGCACCGGTACGCCCGAGAATGCCCCCGATGATAATTCCATGCAGTCGTTTGCCATGGTCCGTGGCGACAAGAACGCCGACGGCAGCTATTCGTGGACTCCGATCGTCGGTGACCAGGAGGCGGACGGTGCAAAGTATTGCTTTGGCATCGATCCTGCCCGCACCCGTTCTGGTGCTGCCAACCTCATCGTCTACAACGACTACCTCTATATCGGTGAATATAACGACGAGGAGATCGCCCTCGAGCGCATTCTCTTTAATAAGTCCAATTCTGACGAGAGCGGCAAGAGCAGCATGGGCGGCGTTGACTGCTCGTTTGTGAATGCCAATCTTGAGCAGTCGGTCAACATCTATCGCATGGACAAGGACGAGAACATGGAGCTCGTCGTTGGCGATCGCACCGACATGTTCCCCGAGGGCGGTATTTCCGGCCTGACTTCGGGCTTTGGCCGAAACGAGAACCAGTACATTTGGCGCATGCAGAAGTTCGACGGCAAGCTGTATATCGGTACCTTTGATACCGCGAGCCTGCTTGAGCCGATCGGCCAGTTCTCTAATGGTGACATTATCGATATGACGCCCGAGGAGTGGGCCTCTCAGGTTCAGCGCCTTAGGGACCTGCTCAATCACCTGCTCGACAAGAAATCGCCTGACGACCCCATCGTTCCCGTGAACACGCTTGCGGACGATGATTCAAACGAGGCCGTCGAGGTCGATGACGAGAAGGCTGAGGCCGTCGAGGTCGATGACGAGAAGACCGAGGTTGCTAAGGGCTTTGGCGATCTGAGCGATGCGCTGGAGGATGCCGCGGGCGACCTTTGCGATCAGGCCGCGACGATGTCCCAGGACGTTGAGGACGATGCCGCTTATGTCCAGAAGATCGATGGCGAGATTGCGTACTTCAAGTCCTTTGCCGATCAGTATCAGGACATGCTCGATAGCTATGAGAGCCTGAAGCAGCAGTACGAGGATGCCTATGGCACCGAGCTGCCGGGTGATATTCAGGATGCGCTCGATAAGCTGCTGAGTGCGGAGAACCTCAAGAAGTTGCAGAGTGTCCTTACGTGCATGTACTACCTGCGCGATGCCGAGCGCGGCTTTGATATGTATGTGACCGAGGACGGCGTGAACTTTACGACGCTGACGACTAACGGCTTTAACGATCCGTATAACCATGGTCTGCGCACCTTTGCGGTGACCAACCAGGGTCTGTGCCTTGGTACCGCCAACCCGTTCTATGGTTGCCAGGTTTGGATCCAGCGCAAGGAGAATTCGGAGAATCCGATTGATCCCGGTACTCCGGATCCGACGAAACCCACCGATCCTTCGCAGCCGGGTGGCGGCAATCAGCCTGGTGGCAGCCAGACGGGGGGCAACGACCAGTCGAGCAGCACCGCGATGACCGTTTCGACGACCACTAAGAAGACTCCGAAGGACGGCTCGCTGCCTCACGCTGGCGACTCGACCCTCACGCTGGTCTTGGGATTGCTGGTTGCAGCTGCCGCAGTGCTTGGCATTGCTCTCGTCTTGCGCAAGCGTTCTCGTTGCTAGGCTCGACCACGCAGCTCGATGCCTTGGATATCGTCGAAGTTGATGGCGATATCCCTGAGTTTGAGCAGCTTGAATGCGGGTAACACTTCGTCGAGAATGCCCGTGCGGCTACGATAGCCGTACATATCGTAATAGGTGACGCGCACCAGGTCGCCGCGTTTGAGGCCCTCGAGCTTTTTTGAAAGCTCGAGGGCTTTTTCTTCCGTGAGTTCGCATTTGGGCTCAACAGTGATCTCTTGTTTGCGCACGAGCTCGTAGTATCCCGTGAGGGCGGCAAAGGGCATAAACTGCGCGGCACGGCCGGCGCGGACGGCGCCGTTGGCGGTGAGCTTGGGGTCGGCGGATCGACGTCTTCCCTCGGGGTCCGCTAGACGTTCAAAAGGCGTCGGTGGCCGCATCGGCTGTTGTTGGGACTTAGGCACGATGTCCTCCTACCTGATCGTTGCGTTCGCGTGCGGTGGCGCCGGCGGTGAAGCTTAATCCCTTGACGAGCGCGTTCTTGCCGTACTTGCCCTTCACGGCCAGGACGGCGCGCGCCAGGTCGCGCTCGCGCTCATCGGCCTTAACATCGCTGAACAGGTCGATAGTGGTAAATTCCTCGGGCATGAGGTTGCCAAATCCCAGGTTGATGCGCTTGACCGGTCGTTTGGGATCGACAGTCTGCGCCCAGAGCTCATCGAAATAGCCCATGATCTTCTTAAACGAATTGGTGCGCTCGGGCAGCTTGCGCGAGGCGTTGGAGTGCGCAAAGAGCGCGGCATAGCCACCACGCGGCTTGCCGCCGTGTTCGCCCACAAAGATGCCGTCAATCGCCTGTGCCTCTCGCACCAAACGTCGGCGTTCGTCGTCGCGTTGGACGGGCTTGGGCGCGCGGGGCGCGAGCTCGGGGCCGTCGGTTGCGGCGGGTTCGATGCTCGACGTGCTCGAACGCAAATGCCCGCATCCGTCTACATATTGTGCTGTGCCGCTGGCGTCGAGGCGGCGTATGTCGGCGCGCTCGCTCGCGTAGCCTACAAAGAGCGAGATGCTGTTGCACACCACGTGCTTATCGACTAAGTCCAGCACAGCGTTGTCGACCATCTCGCGCAAGACGGTGTAGGCCTGTTCATAGGCATAGCCTTTCGAGAGCACCTGTCCTGTGGTAGTTGAGGTTGCCTGCGGGCTATAGGCCTGAATATCGGAGATAGTTGTCGGCTCGCGCCCAAAGGCGTGGTCGATAAGATACTCGGCATTGACGCCGAGCTCGTCGTAGAGCAGGTTTTCGTCGAGCGCCGCGACGCCCATCAGATCGTAGACGCCGTATTTTTCGAGTCGTGCTGCCACGCCGGGCCCAATGCCCCAGATGTCGGTGATGGGGCGATGGGGCCAGATCTCCTTGCGAAAGGTCTCGTCATCGAGTATGCCGATGCGGCTGGGTACGTGCTTGGCGGTAATGTCGAGTGCCACCTTGGCCTGGAATAGGTTGGGGCCGATGCCAACCGTTGCCGTGATGCCGGTGCGCGCCAGGACCTCGTCGCGCAACATGCAGGCGAAGCCTTCAGCGTCGGTGTGATAGAGGTCCAGATAGGGCGTCACGTCGATAAAGCATTCGTCGATGGAGTAGACGTGCACGTCCTGTGGGCTGACGAATTCCAGATAGATACCGTAGATTTGCGCCGACACCTCCATGTAGTGCTGCATGCGCGGTACGGCCTTGATGTAGTCGATACCGTCGGGAATCTCGAACAGGCGACAGCGGTTATGGATTCCGAGGTCTTTCATGGCCTGTGTGATGGCAAGGCAGATGGTCGTGCGCCCGCGCGATTCGTCGGCAACGACCAGGTTGGTGGTGAGCGGGTCGAGCCCGCGGTCGACGCACTCGACGCTGGCGTAGAACGTCTTGAGGTCGATGCAGATATAGGTGTGACGCTCGTGTCCCACGCGTCCTCCCATCAAACACATGTTCTTATCGAATACTTGTTCGATAATACCCGCTCGTCCGGACATCGTCAAAACCTGTCCCTTTTTGGTAGGTATGGTCGTTCGGCTGCATCGGGTTTTTAACGCAGCTCTAAAGAGTGCGAAACAGCTCGGAAAACCTTGCTTTGTAGCATGAGCCTAACAATCGATACCGCCTATACGCACGGAAGGGTTGTGGGAAAGATGGTCAATTATGGGTTTGGTATGCCGACACGCTTGGTTGCGGATGGGGATGTGGCTCGCTGGTGCGGGCGATTGGTTGCCCACTATGGCGGCACTAAGGCACTGGTCGTGCTGGGAGGCGACAAGCACACGCGTGATGAGCTTGTCTCGGCGGCACTCGGCTCGCTTGATCGAGCTCTGCTCGAGCGCGTGCTTTTCCGCTGCGGCTCGGTTGAGGGCGACGGGGGAGACGAGCTGATCGACGAAGCCGTGGCCCTGGCGACCGACGAAGGCGTGGACTTTGTCCTAGCGATTGGCGATGCCGATACTGCCGGCTTTGCGCGCGAACTCGCGCGTCGCATGGCGGCGCTCGATGCCGGCGAAGACGGTTTTGTCCCTTATGGATGCATTGTCTCGGAGGGCAAGGTGCCTGCTGTCGTGGGCGTCGGCGAGGTTCCCGTTTTTGCCATCATCGCGCCCGAACTGCTGGAGGGCATTGGGTCTCCTCTGCGTGAGTTGCTCGGCAGCGTGTGCGCCGCGGCCTAGTATTTGGCATAAAGGGATGGGTTATTTTTGGTTGGTAAAGCGTTTGACCTGCCAAAATAAACCTGTCCCTTTTTGGTCGGTTGCCGTTTGGGGGCCGATTGGCAACGCTCGCTGATTATAGTCTTGACCTGCGCTAGAATAGTGGCATCTGAATGTCCGGGCGCATGGAGGCGTGCGCCCGTATGCTGAGGAGGACTCTATGGCAACTGTTGCCGCACCTATCGATGCTACGTCGACTGCCGCTTGGAAGGCACTCGAGGCTCATCAAGAGAAGCTCGAGGCCGAAGGTATCGACCTCAAGGCCTGGTTCGCCGCCGATGCCGAGCGCGTGAACAAGCTGAGCTTTGACGCCGGTGACCTGCACTTCGATCTGTCGAAGAACCTGGTGACCGATGAGACCGTCAAGCTGCTGTGCGATCTTGCCCGCGAGGTGAAGCTCGAGGAGCGCCGCGACGCCATGTTCTCCGGCGAGCACATCAACACCACCGAGGACCGCGCCGTCCTGCACACCGCGCTGCGCCGCCCGGCAAGCGAGAAGGGCCAGCTCATCGTTGACGGCCAGGATGTCGTCGCCGACGTGCACGAGGTCCTCGACCGCATGTATGCCTTCGCCGAGCGCGTGCGCTCCGGTGAGTGGAAGGGTGTTACCGGCAAAAAGATCGAGCACCTGGTGTCCATCGGCATCGGTGGCTCCGACCTGGGCCCGGTCATGGCCTACGAGGCCCTGCGTCCCTACGCCGACGCCGGTATCGACTGCCGTTACATCTCCAACATTGACCCCAACGATCAGGCAGAGAAGCTCAAGGGCCTCGATCCCGAGACCACGCTCGTGATCATCGTTTCCAAGACTTTCACCACGCTCGAGACCCTCACCAACGCCCGCGAGGTCAAGACCTGGATGCTCGAGCAGCTCAAGGCTCAGGGCGCCATCGATGGCTCCGATGAGCAGAACGCCGAGGCCGTGGCCAAGCACTTCGTCGCCGTTTCCACCGCACTCGAGAAGGTCGAGGCCTTCGGCATCGACCCCGCTAACGCCTTTGGTTTCTGGAATTGGGTCGGCGGCCGCTACTCCGTCGACTCCGCCGTGGGCCTGTCGCTGATCGTCGTGCTCGGCCCCGAGCGTTTCCAGCAGTTCCTCGAGGGCTTCCACGCCATCGACGAGTACTTCTGCAATACGCCGCTCGAGAACAATGCCGTCGCGCTGATGGGCCTGTTCAATGTCTGGTACGTCAACTTCTTCGGCTCCAAGAGCCACGCCGTGCTTCCGTACTGCCAGTATCTGCACCGCTTCCCGGCTTACCTGCAGCAGCTCACCATGGAGTCTAACGGCAAGCACGTCCGCTGGGACGGCAGCGCTGTGACCTCCGATACCGGTGAGATCTTCTGGGGCGAGCCCGGCACCAACGGTCAGCACGCCTTCTACCAGCTGCTGCACCAGGGCACTGTGGTGGTTCCGGCCGACTTCATCGCCTTCGCCAATACCGCCAACCCTGCGACCGATAGCGGTCAGGACGTGCACGAGCTGTTCCTGGGCAACTTCCTGGCCCAGACCAAGGCACTCGCCTTTGGCAAGACAGCCGACGAGGTTCGTGCCGAGGGCACGCCCGAACAGATCGTCCCGGCCCGTTGCTTTGAGGGCAACCGCCCGACGACCTCGATCTTCGGCGACACGCTGACCCCGTTTGCGCTCGGCGAGCTCATCGCCCTGTACGAGCACATCGTATTTGTCGAGGGCACGGTCTGGGGCATCGACTCTTACGACCAGTGGGGCGTTGAGCTGGGCAAACAGCTTGCCAAGCAGATCACCCCTGCCTTCCACGACGACGCCGCCAAGGCCGAGCAAGACGCTTCGACTCAAGCGCTTATCGAGTTCTATCGCGCGCATCGCAAGTAGTCGCTGCTGTTAACGCATCGCGCCTTATAGCCAGGGGCCCGTATCCCATCGGATGCGGGCCCCTTTGCTTTGCCGTGGCCCCGGGGCGCACGGCCTTTAAGGATCTTCGCCGGAGCGTCGCGTGCTGCGAGGGCCCTGCGTCTAGAGCTCGGCCTCCGCATGGTCTCGCTGCGCCTCGGGCAGCTCCCCGTAGAGCGGATGGTCTTCGAGCCTAAAGCGCTCGACCTGTTCGGGAGTGTGGCCGCGCACAAAGAGCCACGAGCGATCGATCGGCGTCGCCATGAGCGTGCTGGGCAGTGCGTCGGTGCGGTCGGAAAACACCCGGGCGCTCTCGGGATCCTGGAACGCCAGCACCAGATGCGTGTCGCAGTTGCCCATGATGGAGCGTGCGCGTGCCTCGCCATAGAGCGCATCGAGCTGGTTGGTCGACTGCAGCAGCAGCGTTGCCCAGATGTTGCGGCTTCGGATAATCGAGAGCACGTTGTCGATCTGGGGGATCTGCAGATTTGCGAAGTCATCGAGCATAAAGCGCACGGGCACGGGCAGGCTGCCGCCGGGTTGCCTATCGGCCTCACGAATGAGGCCCATAAACGCCTGCGAAATAAAGAGGCCGGTCAGCGGATCGAGATTGCGGTCAATATCGCTCACGGTTACAAACAGGGCGCAGGGGGTGTGTCCCATGGAAGCGAAGTCCACCTGATGGCACTCACGATAGAGCTGTGCCGCACCGTCGAATCCCAGACACATGACCTTTTCGGCAAGGATGCCGACGATGCTCGCGTGCATGCGCTCGGCATTTTGCGTAATGGCGTAGCGCCGCCATAGCGAGAGGGCATAGCTTTGGGGGTCGGTCGTGATCAGGTCGTCAAACAATCGACCCGTGGCACCGTCCTGCAGGTGCTCGATCAGCTTGATGACCGAGCTGATCGTCTGCTCGTCGGCGGGTAGCTGTTCGGTGACGTAGGCGATAAGACACGACAGCAGGTTTGCCGCCGCATGATCCCAAAAGGGCTGGTTGTTGTCCTCGATGGGGCAGATGGCCTTTGCCACCGAGAGGATGTCCTGCTGGTTGGGCCTGCCGTCCGCCTTGCGGCGAATGTGCCTCAGGGGGTTGTAGCCGCAGCGCTCGATGCCGGGCGCAAGGGCCGGGACGGTGTTGAGGTCGGCGAAGTTGAGACATTGCACGCGGTAACCGTGGGCTGCTAGCACGGGTCCCACTTCGCGACAGAGCGTGCCTTTGGTGTCGAGCACGATGTAGCTTGCGTTCATTTGCAGTAGGTTGGGCTTGAGGACGTTTCGGGTCTTGCCGGCTCCCGAGGGGCCGATCACAAGTGCATTGTTGTTGAGTCCCGTTTGGCGGGTGTCGCAGGAAAGCGTTCGATCCTTGGCGAGGATGGTGGACGATGCGGACTCAGATGCGGCGAGGCGGCTGGCGAGGTTAGACATGGGCGACCTCCTTGGTGGTCGAGAGGATTTCGTGGGCAAAGCCGAGCTCGACGGCGCGCTCGGCCGAAAGGTAGGTGTCTTTTGCAGTGAGGGACTGGATGCGCTTGGGCGTGAGGCCGCTGCGGTCCGAGAGGATTTGCGTGAGGGCCTTGCGGGTCTGCATGAGACGCCGGCTGGTTTCCTGCAGCGCAAGTGCCGAGCCGCCTGCCCCCTGGGGGATCAGCGGGTCGTGAATCATGAGCTCTGCATGGGGCGCCATACGACGATCGTCGCCGCCCATAAAGATCACGGCGCCCATGGACGCGGCGAATTCCAGGCAGACGGTGCGGATGGGGCACGATGCGAGGCGCATGGCGTCATAGATCGCAAGACCCGATCGCACGCTTCCGCCGGCGCTGGCGACAAATATGGTGATGGGGCGGCTGGGGTCGGTGGCATCGAGCAGGCGGATCTGCTGGCATAGGTCGTGGGCCATCGGGGTTTCGATGTTTCCCATGACGGAGAGCTCGCGACGGGCGAGCATCTCATCGTAAATGCTGGTGAGCGTGATACCTCGGGCGGATTCACGCATGGTGAGGGGGCTGATGATGGGGGAATGATTGGTGTCCATGGGGACTCCTTTCTGTTGGTTGCGTTGTGGAATAGGGTTATAGCTCGCGCAGAGGCTGGTGGGCTACAGGGTTCGTCCGAGCCTGAGATCGAGCTCGGTTGTGGGGCAGGCTGCCTGTCCGTGCGGCTCGCAAGCGCCAAGGGCTCCAAAGCGATGGAGCGTTGCGACGGGCGTGGTATAGGCGAGCCGCAGCTGATGCTCGACAGGGGCACATCCGTCTTTTTTGTAATGGGCCGTGTAGTACTGCGCGATGCTGGCGTTCATCTCGCTGCCATTGCGATGGCGCTCAAACTGGCGTCTGCAGGTCTCGATGATCTTTGCTACCGACTTGGGTGCCGTCGCGGGAACAAGGGCGAGATAGCCCTCAAATAGTTCGTTGATGCTCAGGAGGCACAGCAGGTCGATCAGCGTCCTTATGGCTGCTCCCTCGGCAGAAAAGTGCGCGGTCATGCGGTTATATCGGTTGCGGTCGACGATGGCCGCATGGGGTCTTGGAGTTTTCTGCCCCGTGGTCCCGGGCTTTTGCCGCGCCTGTGTATTGAGCTCGACGTTGCAGCGCTTGAGGCCGTCCAACGGAAGGAACAGTGCGGTGCGCAGGGTGTTCCGCTTGCTTTCGAGTTCATGACGCTCGTCGGGTTCCCATTCGAGCTTGAGTTTCGTGTCGAGCGCCGTAAGCATATGGGCTAGGCAGCCTACGGTAAGAACGTACGAATCGTTGTCGCGTTTTGGGGCATAGGGGTCTGTCAGCTTGCGAATGTCGGGGTCGCCCATGATCTTTGTGCAGCGCTTCAGCAGTTGAGGGTGGTCGGCCAAGATCGTCGCGAGCGGTAGCGACGCGTAGTTCTTGATGGTCGCGGCGGCAAAGGCGGCGTCATATTCGTTTGCATATGCTCGCTCAATTCGGGCATCCAGAATGCTTTTCTTATCGCCGTCTTCAGCGTGGCGGTTTGTCATAGCTTCTCCAATCGGTTGATGTTCGTGCTGTTTGTTGATGTGTTGGTTGTCGTGAGTGATGTGCTTGCCGTGGGTGATGTGCTGACGTTGGGGTGCTATGCGGTTTTCAATGAGCCCGTGAGGCAGTTGCTGCAGGGGCGGGATGGAACGGCCCATGCAAGGCGGAAGGCATCGTGCTCAAAATCGAGACAGCAATGCCCTGGGTGCCTCACATGTGGCAGTTACCTCATTAAGTTGTCATTGCGTTTGGGGTTGTACTTTGCCGATCTTCCTTCTCTTACACGCTAAAACTCAAACTTCATATGCTCGATCTACTTAAAACCGCAACGGCGGTCTTTTATCAACTTATATGTCGGAACGCGTCTTTGCAAGTACTTTTTTGCCTTTGTTTCAAATGGGGTGGTTTTGCAACCGTCATACGCGCGCTGTGCGAACGTGCCCCGGCTCGGATAAGATAGTGCGCGATAAAAACGATGCAAGGAGGCACATATGGCAATCAAAGCCATCGCAATGGATATCGACGGTACGCTTACCAACGATCAGAAGGTGATCAGCCCGCGTACGCGCGAGAAGCTGCTCGCGGCGCAGGATTCGGGCATTAAGCTCATTTTGGCTTCGGGCCGTCCCGCATGGGGGCTGCACGCCTTGGCGCAGGAGCTCGACCTTCAAAACCATGACGGTCTGCTAGTCGCTTTCAATGGCGCGCATGTGGTCGATGCTCAGACTGATGAGGTCCTTTTTGACCAGGCCATGCCGGCTGACGAGCTGCACCGTCTGATTGATCATCTGCGAAATTTTGACGTGATCCCTATGATTTCGCTCGGTCGCGATCTGCACGTCGAGGACTCGTACCATTGCATGATCACGCTGCCTGACGGCTCGCAGAAGAATATCGTCAAGTATGAGCGCGACGCGTGCGATCTTAAGATTCGCGAGGTCGAGAGCCTGCACGAGGTCGCTGATGCTTATCCCGTGGACAAGCTACTCACTGCGGGCGACCCGGCCTATCTGCAAGCGCATCACAAGGAGATGTACGCGCCCTTTACTCAGACACTTTCGGGCATGTTTACGGCCGACTGGTACTTTGAGTACACGGCGCCCGGTATCGACAAAGCCCGTGCGCTCGAGGGTGCCCTGCCCAAGCTCGGCATCGATGCCAGCGAGGTCGTATCGTTTGGCGACGGCCAGAACGACAAGTCCATGATTGAGTGGGCCGGCACCGGTGTTGCCATGGGCAACGCCGTCGATGAGGTTAAGGCTGTAGCCCAGATGGTGACCGCCAATAACAACGAAGATGGTATTGCAGTGGCGCTGGATAAGCTGCTGGGCTAGAATCGCCGATAATGCATGGTTCGGGCGCCTGCTTACAGGCGCCCTTTTGTTAGGGAGGGTGCCGTGTCCGCATTTCCGTTCGACGCCGTTATCTTTGACATGGACGGCGTCATTGTCGATACTGAGTATTACTACCTTGGCGAGACTGCCGCGTTTGCCAAGGAGCTTGGGCTTAACCTGACTCAAGAGGAGCTGAATGGCCAGGTCGGTACCTCGCATCAGTTCTTTCTGCATATGCTAGTCGATTGGTTTGAGCGCGCCGGTAAGGGGCATTTTACTGGCGAGGAAGCGTTGGCCCGTTGGGACGAATGGGCGCATAAGCGTCCGCGCGACTATCAGGCTTTGATTAACCCAGGCGCCGTGGATACGATTCGAGAGCTGCCGCGCCGCGGCGTTCGCGTGGCGCTTGCCAGCTCGTCTCCCATGGATAGCATCGAGGAAGTGCTCAACGCATGCGGGCTGTCGGATGCCTTTGAGTATGTGGTGAGCGGCGAGCAGTTTAAGGAGAGCAAGCCCGAGCCCGACATCTACCTGCATGCGCTGGACCTGCTGGGGCTGCCCGCGAATCGCTGCTGCTGCGTTGAGGATTCGGTGCCCGGCATCACTGCCGGCAAGCGAGCCGGCCTGACAGTCATTGCCAAGCGCGAGGAGCGCTTTGGCTTTAGCCAGGATGCCGCGGACAAGATTATCGACCAGCTGCCGGAGCTGCTCACGCTTTCTTAGGAGCGCGGTAGTTGCGCGTTTTTCGGGTCAGATGAGTAAATAGCCAACATTTTGGTGCGGCAGCAAGCATACTTTATGCTAATGCGGGCTCAAGGGCTTGTTGAATGCCCTTGAGCCCGCTTTTGACTTAATTGTGCTGGGAGAGGGTATATGCCACCGACTGAAGGGCTAACTGACGGTAAAGCAGCGATACCGCTGTACCAACAGGTTATCGATATCATTAAAAACGAAATCAACTCCGGCGCCTACAAGGCAGGCGCGCGGATACCCAACGAATTCGAATTGGCTGAGAGCTATAAAGTTGGCCGCGTTACCGTGCGGCGCGCTATTGAGGAGCTCGTCCAGCAGGGCTATCTAACGAAGCGACAGGGGAAAGGCACGTTTGTTAATGCCCCCAAGCTCAAGCGCAAGATTCGCCAGGAGGATGACGTCCAGAGTTTTTCGGACGCATGCCGCGTTAACGGAATGGAACCGGGGGCGTGTGTCATTTCGAGAAAGATACTGCCGGCGGATTCCACCGAAGCGCAGTTCTTTGGTGTTCCCGTTGGAACTGACTTGATTTGCGTTGAGCGCGTGCGCACTGCCGATGGCGTCCCTGTCATGCTCGAGAACAACATATACGTTTACGAGGACAACGCCTATCTATCAACGGCACCTCTATCTAACCAATCCATTTTTGAGTTCGTGCGCAACCGGACGGGCCGCACGCCCGCGTTTACCGACCCGTGCACGCTCGAGATCGCGTGCGCGTCGCCCGAGGTCGCTCGACTGTTGGCAGTTCCCGTTGGCGAACCCTTGTTTTATATGGAAGCCTTCTTTTTCGATGAGCAGCGGCGGCCGTTTATCATCGGTCGTCAGCGAATCGTTGGGTCTCGCTACGTTTTTGACATCTAGGACATTGCGAATGGAAGCGCCCGGTTGATCATCTCACCGGGCGTTTCCATACCGTTCACGGCGCAAACGCAACCGTTCAACCGCGTTGCGGCAATCAGTTTGAAATTATCTTGATGACGGGAAAAGCTGCTGGTAATCTATGGGACGTCATAGAACGTTTGCCTTGTGCAAACGTTGAAGCGAGATGCGATGCAGTCTCGAGTTCTTTGGAGGTATCTATGTCAGATACGAAGGCGAAGAAGACAAACAGACGTTTTAAGTTCAAATTACCGCATGTCTATACGATCATGTTCTTGCTGATCGTTGTCTTTGCGGTCCTGACTTGGATCGTTCCCTCTGGTCAGTATCAGCGCAAGACGATTTCGACAGCGGCGGGCGAGCGTGAAGTCGCCGTTGCTGGAACCTATGAACAGGTCGATAAGAACTACACCGATTCCGAGACCGGCGAGACCATCAATCTGGGTCAGGATATCTTCGCGGTCCTGCAAGCGCCCACTAAGGGCATCCAGGAGGCTGCCGACGTTGTTGCGTTCGTCTTATTGATTGGCGGATCGTTCGCAATCATCACCAAGACCAACGCTTTGAATGCCGGCATGAGCCGTGTGATTAAAAAGCTCAAGAACAAGGACATCCTCATCATTCCCATCACGATGACGTTGCTGTCCATTTGCGGCACTACGTTTGGTATGTCTGAGGAAGCCCTGCCGTTCTATGCCATCTTCATTCCCATCATGATGGGTATCGGCTATGACTCGATGACGGCATTCATCATCTGCTTCCTTGGTCCTAACCTGGGATATTGTGCTTCGACCATCGACCCGTTTAATGTTTTGATCGCCCAAGGCATCATTGGCATCGAGGGTAATCCGCAACTGTGGCTGCGTGCCGTTTCTTGGGTCATCTTCACTGCCGTCGGTATCGCATGGGCCATGCGCTACGCCATGCGCGTCAAGAAAAATCCCGAGTCGTCCATTGTGTACGAGGACGATAAGCTCAAGCGTATTGAGTTTTCCGTGACCGATGCCTCCATCGAGGAAGAGTTCACTATCCGTCAGAAGCTCGTGCTTATCGATTTTGCTTGCGGTATGGGCATTATCGTCTGGGGTCTTGTTACCCAGGGCTGGTACATGAATGAGATTTCCGCCGTGTTCCTTGGCATGGGCTTGCTTGCCGGTATCCTGGGCGGCCTTGACCAGCAGACGATCGCAGAGGAGTTCGTTAAGGGTCTTGCCGACTTTGCGTACGCTGCCATCGTTATCGGTATCGCTCGCGGTATTCTGGTCATCGCCGAGGGCGGCATGATCATCGACACCATCCTCCAGGCGCTCGCTACTGCGCTTGCCGGTGCACCCGCCGCCGTCTACACCACGTTTATGTATATCGTCCTTGGCCTGCTCTCTTTGCTGGTTCCCTCGAGTTCTGGCCTGGCGGCGCTCACCATGCCCGTTATGGGCCCCCTGACCGAGCTCATGGGCCTCAATCCCGAGGCGGCCGTCACCGCGCTCCAGTTTGCCAACCAGACCATCAACACCATCAGCCCCGTGGCGGGCATGACGGTCGCCGGTCTTGCCGTGGCTAGGATTTCGTTTGGCCAATGGTGGAAGACCATTTGGAAGTTCTTCATTTTCATGGTCGTCTTTGGCCTGATCGTAACGGCAATCTCTGGCATGCTTCCGGTGTAGGTGGTTGTGATGTCTGATCGTTTGACGGTCCTGACGTCTAAGAGCGTCTTTACCGGTACGGGGGACCTGCCGTTTGAAGGTTTCGTAGCGGTCCGTGGCAATCGAATTGAGGCTGTTGGCACCAAGTGTGAGGTAGCTTCGTATTTGACTCAGGCGGACGAGGTTGTTGACCTGGGCGACCGCACTGTCATGCCTGGCCTGATCGATGTGCATACCTTCTATACAGGTTGGGCGCTGCGAACGTTGGGGTCTGATCTGTCCGGCATCGCTGATGCCAAAGAGGCCGTGTCGCTCTTGCGTGCATGGAAAGAAGGTCATCCGGATTGCGCGGCGGCTTTTGGCCACAACCTACCCGAAACGTTGGCATCGGATGCCGAGAACGCAAATACAGCAGCTGTGTTTGACGAGTGTTTTGGCGATATCCCTGTCGTCTGCTTTACGCCGGGCGCGGAGACCTGCGTTCTCAATGCTGCCGCCAGTGCGCGATATGGCTTTACACCCCAGGCGTGCTATGCCGAGAAGATCTGGCGCATGATGAGCGATTTCCTCGCGCTGCCCGAGGTGCGTGCCGGGTATTCGGACTACATGAGCATGCTTAACGAGCGCGGCGTTACCGCCATCAAGGAAATGGCGTTTGATGACTACTACGGCTTTGCCGACGAAATGGCTCGCCGTGAGGAATCTGGTGAGCTGACGGTTCGCGTCTCTATGATGTCGCAGCCGGTGGGCGCCGGTGCAAATCTGGCATATGCCCGCGAGGCGCGAGAGCGCTTCCGGGGACCGTTCGTTCGTTTTTCTGGCTTCAACCGTATGACCGATCGCGGCGTATGGGTGGGGCTTGCCGAGATGATTGACCCCTATGAGGACACGGCCGATGCGGGCGCTGCCGGCAAGACAGTCGTCGAGGAGCCAGAGTGGGATCTGATTGAGAACGAGCTGCGTGCAATTGATGCTGAGGGCTTCCGATACTCCTTGCATTGCCAAGGCGATGGCGCCGTTCGCCGCACCGTGGCGCTCTATGCCTCGCTGCCTCGAGACGAGCATGGACGGGTGCTTCGCCGCCATGCGATTACCGATCTCGAGAACTCTGACCCGACCGATCTTGTCGAGTTTGGCAAGTTAGGTGGAATTTGCGAGGTCTATCCGCAGATTCTGACGCTGGACCGGCGCGAGGATTGCCTGTCGATGATGCGTCGACAAATTGGCGAGACGCGACTTTTGCACAGCTGGAATCGCCGCGGCATGGAAGATTCCGGATGCACAGTGTGCTGTGGAACGGATTTGCCACTGCTGATTCCGAGCCTGGGCGAGTCAATCTACAGCGCGTGCGGTGGATTCTTCGCCGACGGACTGCCCGTGAATGAGGTCAACACGCTGACGCTTGTCGAGCTCTTGCGCGCTTGGACTGCCGGGGGCGCGTACGATCTGATTCGCGAAGACGAGCTGGGTACGCTTGAGGTCGGCAAGCTTGCCGATATCTGCGTGCTCGATCGGGATGTGTTCGACCTCGATTATCGCGACGCACGCGATCTTGCGGTTGATATGACGATGTCGGACGGACAAATCGTGTTCGATCGAAATAAGGAGGCATAAGATGTCTGAATCCAAACCGACGCTGCGTCGCGAGCAGATTGCGGGCATGAATATCCACTACATCATGTGGTCGCTCGATTACTTCCTTGATGTGCAGCAGCGCTTGGGCTTTGAGTCCATTGAGCTGTGGTGTGCAGAGCCGCATGTGACGCTCGACCATACGGGCTACTTTGAGGCTGAGGTCCTGGCGAAAAAGGCTGCAGACCGTGGGCTTAGGTATCGTACTCTGTGCCCCGAGAATGTTGTCTATCCTTGGCAGTACTGCGCGCGCAAGCCGCTGCATGAACAGCGCAGCCTGGCGTACTTTAAACACGGCATTGAACTTGCCGAGGTACTTGGGTGCGACCGTATGTCCATCAACTCGGGCTGGGGCGACTGGGACGAGGACCGCGAGGAAGCCTGGAAGCGCAGCCGCGAGCACTTGTCCATTCTGGCGGAGTATGCCGGCGAGCACGGTCTGGTGCTTACGATGGAAAGCCTGCGTCCCGAGGAGAGCAACCTTGTGACGACGGTTTCCGATGCGAAGCGCATGATTGACGAGGTCGCGAGCCCGTACTTACAGCCCATGGTTGATACAACCGCGATGGGCGTTGCTGGCGAGACGCTCGAGGACTGGTTTGCCACCTTTGGTGATGGGGCAATTCACGAGATGCACTTTATCGACGGTGACCCGTATGGCCATCTGGTGTGGGGCGATGGCAAGCACGATATGGACGCCTTCGTTGCCACACTCAACGTCCATGGTTTCGACGGCATGCTGGGCCAGGAAATTACGGACGGCCGTTACTACGATGACCCGGCGGCGGCTGATGCCAAGAACATGGCCGCATTCGAGAAATATCTGATTGACTAAAACAACTATCGGCCACGCAACCAACGTCATTGATTGCGGCCCAAACAAGAAAGGAACTGGATATGAACGCACGCGATCTGATCAAAGAGGCAATTGCCGAGAAGGGCAAGTTCGACAGCGTCTACTGGATTGCTTGCGGTGGCTCCATGATCGATTTGATCCCGGCTCATGAGCTTCTGCAGCGCGAGGCAACCACCTTCACTTCGTATATCTATACCGCGCGTGAATTCGACATTATGCGTCCGCGTCGTCTGGGCGAGAAGTCCCTGGTCATCGCTTGCAGCCACAGTGGCAATACCCCGGAGGTCGTCGAGGGCTGCGAGATTGCCCTTGCCGCCGGCGCTACGGTGATCGCCCAGACCGACAACGCTGGATCCAAGATCGACTCCGGCAAGTGGACCACGTGGGTCTACCCATGGGGCGAGGGTGTGCCGCAGGCCGAGGTCCCCGCTGGCATTTCGCTGTCGCTTGCGGCCGAGCTGCTCGATCAGCAGGAGGGCTACGCCGATCTTGCCGATATGTATGCCGGTATCGCCGAGATGGATAAGATTCTTCCCCCGGCACGTGAGAAGGTAAATGCCGAGCTGGGCGATCGTTTTGCCAAGCTTTGCCAGGAGCACGAGTTCTTCTATATTCTGGGCAGCGGTCCCAACTTTAGCCAGACCTACGGTTTCGCTATCTGCTCTCTTATGGAGATGCAGTGGCAGCACTGCAGCTACATCCACTCTGCCGAGTACTTCCATGGCCCCTTCGAGGCTACTCAGGATGGCGTTTTTTACTTCCTGCAGATGGGCTCCAGCGAGTGCCGTGCTATGGACGAGCGCGCCCTGGCGTTCCTTAAGACGCATACCGATACGCTGATGGTGCTCGATGCCAAGGAGTACGGTATGGAAGCCGTGCCGGCGAGCGTCCGTGCCTATCTGGACCCGGTGCTGTTCTACGCCATGAACTGCGAGCTGCGTGCTGCACGCGGCAAGGTGTTTGATCACGATCCCGATTTCCGTCGCTATATGGGTGTTGTCGAGTACTAGAAGGAGCAAAGGCCATGGCATTTAACGTTAACGCGCTCGGATTTGGCGACAACGTCGTCGATCGCTACGAGCATATCCACACCATGTATCCCGGCGGCAATGCGGTGAACTTCGCCGTTTATGCCAAGAAATGCGGTGCCGCACGCTCCGCATACATGGGCATTTTTGGCAATGATGCCGCTGCCGAGCATGTCATTGCAAGCCTCGAGGATGAGGGTATCGAGCTTGACAAGTGCGAGCAGATGATTGGCGAGAACGGAGCGGCTCGCGTGACCGTCGTTGACGGTGACCGTGTCTTCCTCGGCTCCAACGAGGGCGGTATCCGTGGCGATGCGCGCTATGTCCTCGATCGCTTTGACCTTTCGTACATGAAGCAGTTCGATGTGGTTCATTCGGGCAACTATTGCTTTACCGAGCGCGAGCTGCCCAAGTTGAAGGCTGCGGGCGTCACGGTCTCTTTTGACTTTTCGGACGACTCTACCGACGAGTACTACGAGCAGATTGCGCCCTACGTCGATTTCGCTTTCTTTAGTGCGGCGGATGCTGCGAGTGAGGATGAGATTCGCGAGCGTCTGGCATGGGTGAAGGGCCTGGGTCCGCGTTTTGTGTCGGCTACGGCGGGCGCCGAGGGCTGCATTGCTTACGACGGCGATCGTTATTACCGCCAGCTGGCTAAACCGGTAACGGACATGAAGGACACCATGGGGGCGGGCGACTCGTTCCTTACCTCGTTTTTGATGTGCTATCTCGATTCCGCCAAGCGTGGTGAAGATGGCGCCGAGGCCATCGAGCGCGCGCTCGACTTTGCTGCCGGGTTTGCCTCGACCGTGTGCGGCATGGAAGGTTCTTGGGGCCACGGAGCACCAATCGTCGAATAGCCGAGCGGTCCCGGGGAGGTGCAGGCGCCTCCTCGGGACCCGGTGTGCAAAAAATGCCAAATATGAGTACTGTGACTAATTTAGTCGCAGCAAAATCAACCCCTTCAGACGTGATTTGAGCGTCTGGAGGGGTTTAAGATTTGCGAAAACGCAGGATGAATGACTGTAAAAGCTTTAATTAGCGGACAATCGAGGATTATTCTGGCGGTTGGAAAGTTAAAAGAAATGTATCCATTCCGGTAGCAGTACTCATATTTGGCATTTTTTGCACACCAGGGGTTAGCGAAGGTCAAAAACAGAGCGCGCATTTGTTAAAACTATCGACTCGATGTGCTTTGCGTCGCAGTTTTTGAGCGAGGTGATGCGTTCTGAGGTCCTTGTGAGCGACCTGATGAGCGACTGCGTGCTTGTTTCTGTGTTTGGCTCGGCCGGCGCATCGGTCTCGAGCAGTAGGCGGTCGAGTGGAATCTGTCGTGCGTATTCGCGACCGCGCTTGGTCGCGAGCATGCGTTCGTTGACGGAAAAATAGCAGCCCGCATTACGCGCGCGGGTGAGTTCGTCCGAAGTGCCGCTAAACCAGTGGAAGATGATAGCGGGGGAGTCGGGGTTTGGGATGAGTAGTCCATGCGATTCGAGGACGTCCAGTACGGCTCCTGCCGAACGAACGGCGTGAATTGATATCACGCGCCCGGTAAGAGGATGCTGCACGAGCGCATCGCAGAGCCGGTTAAGTGCCTGTATTTGTAGCGGCTCACTTCCAGCAAAGCGCGCGGAAAAGTCGAGTCCGACTTCGCCGATGTAGCGTTCTTGGGCAGCAACTTCGCAAAGCAGATTGACTTCGGCAAAACCGCAGTGGCCATCGGCGAGCCACCAGGGGTGAAGCCCAACGCCGGCGATGATGCCCGGGTGGCGACGAGCGCGCTCGTTTGCGGCCGAAAAGTCGCGTGGATCGATGCCGCAGTCAAATAGACCCAAGCCCAGCGCCGTCGCCTCATCAGCAACGGCGTCCGGGTGGGCCATTAAATCAAGATGGCAGTGTGCATCAAATAACCGGGGCTCCATCTCGGCGCGCTCCGCTAGTCCAAGCGCTGGCCATCGGCGCGCACGCGCTCGGTGCCGCGGCCACTGATCTGGCGGATAACCTCGCCGGCAATCATCTGGCCCATGATGGGCGGCATAAAGCTGGCGGTTCCGAGCTCGGTGCGCTCGTGGATATTGGAAGGGTCGCGGGGCTGTGTCTTAACCGATTCCTCGCAGCTAAACAGTACATGTAGACTCTTGATTCCGCGCTTCTTGCATTCTTTGCGCATGATGCGGCTCATGGGGTCACGTACCGTATCGAAAATGTCGGCAAAGCGGAGGCACTCGGGATGGAGCTTGTTGGCCCCGCCCATGGAGCTAACCAAACGAATGTCGTGGTCCTGAGCATATTTGGCAATGGTGAGCTTGGCCGAGATGGTGTCGATGGCGTCGACGACGTAGTCGAGCTTGCCGTCCGTCTGCTCCAAAACGCGCGCGAAAAATTCGTCGATATTGTCGCTCAACAGGTATTCGGTGCGCTTGATGACGGTAGCGGCTGGATTGATGTCGTGGATCATGGCTTCCATAACATCGACCTTGCGCTTGCCGATGGTGCTTTGAAAGGCGATGGCCTGGCGATTGATATTGCTGGGCGCGATGATGTCCTTATCCAGAATGACGAAATGACCAATGCCGCCGCGGACAAGTGCCTCGCAGCAATTGGAGCCCACACCTCCGCAGCCGAGCACCAGCACCGTGGCGGCGGCGAGTTTGTCGAGTGCCTCGCGGCCCATGATGATCTCGAGCTTGGTGTCGCGTGTCTCGTTGGGGGTTGCGGCTGTGGTTTCGGTCATAGACATCCTCCGATGGGGAAGCGAATCGTGTTTTAGCTATCGTCATTATAGGTATTATCGCGATTCCATTTGAGCCCTAGGGGCTTGTTGAAATGAGGCAGTGATTCGCATAAGATGAAGCAGATGGCACCCGTTGCCGCGGGTTGGCCAACTCCCAAACACGTTTGTAGCGTGAGAAGTGGCCGTCTTCGCATTACGCGGGGGCGGCTATTTCATTCGACCTCCAATGTGGATGCCGAGCTCCACAGCCGCGATTACAAGCAATAACAACGTCAGGACATCGTCAATACTCATAGTCCATTTCCTTCTCGGGTAGAGGGAGCTGGCCCATCTGCTTCAACTTCCATTGTAGCTAAATACGAACGAATGTTCTATAGATGTTCCTGTATTAGATAGTTAGACAAACATCTAAATATCGAGTATAGTGTGCGCGTCATGAGAGATGATGAAAGGGGGTCTTATGCCGGGAGAGGGTTTTAAGGCGCTTGCCGATCCAACGCGACGGCGCATTTTGGAGTTGCTGCGCGAGGGCAATTGCACGGCGGGGGAGCTTGCCGAGCATTTCGATATCAGTAAGCCGTCGCTAAGCCATCACTTGGCGACGCTCAAAAACGCCGGGTTGGTGACCGACGAGCGCCATGGCCAAAACATCGTATACAGCTTAAACACCACCGTCATGCAGGACTTGATCGGTTGGTTTATGGGCTTTACAAACACGGAAGGTGATAAGGATGAATAACGAAAACAAGGGCATTCACGCCACGGGGGTATCGCGGCGTGTGTGGATTGCGCTGATCGCTCTGTGCGTCGCCAATGTCGTAGCGCACCTCATAGTGATGCCGAGCTTGCCTGCGCAGATTCCCACGCACTGGGGCGCGAACGGCGCCGTCGACGGTTGGGGTCCTAGCTGGATGGCCTCCGCGCTCGGCGTGCTGCCTCTGGCACTTCTCGCAATGTTCTGCGTGGTGCCGCGCATCGATCCCAAAGGTGAGGCATATCGAACCTCGGGCAAGTTCTATCAGGGCTTCGTAATCGCCTTCACCTTGTTCATGTGCGCCATAAGCTGGTTGGGTGAGCTTACGATCTGGGGCGTGGTGCCGGCGGTCGGTTCGGTCAACGTGCTGATTTCCGGTGCTGTCGGTCTGCTGTTCATCGGCGTAGGCAACTACTTGCCGCGTGTGAAGCGGAACTATACACTCGGTATCAAGACGCCCTGGGCGCTTGCCGATCCCGAGAACTGGCGCCGTACGCAGCGCTTTGGCGGTGCCTGCTTTATGGTGCTGGGTGTTGGCCTGATTGCGATGGGCGTGGCGGGCAGCGTGCTTTCGAGTGAAGTCGTCGCCGCGGTGATTGCGGTTCTAGCGTTTGGTTCGGTCGGAGCCGTCTACGTCTACTCGTATCTGCTGTGGCGCAAATCGCAGCGAGCCGCTCGTTAAGGTTGCGGAAAACTAGCGTACGCAGTTCATAGTATGTTCCGGGGGACTTTTCCCAGGTAGTATTAGGGGGTATGGGCAACCATGCCCCTTTTTTCGTTAAGTTTCAGAGCTGGTTTCCTCATTTCGTTTCTACTAAAGCGAATCAAGAATAGAGAAGCAGCAGGTAGAAAGGATAAAACAGACAAATGGCGGAGTTTATCTACCAGATGTATCAGGCTCGCAAGGCCCATGGCGACAAGGTAATCCTTGACGACGTGACCCTGAGCTTCTACCCCGGTGCCAAGATCGGCGTCGTGGGTCCCAACGGTATGGGCAAGTCGACCCTGCTCAAGATCATGGCCGGCATCGAGGAGGTCTCCAACGGCGATGCCAGGCTCACCCCTGGCTACACCGTGGGTATCCTGCAGCAGGAGCCGCCGCTCGACGACGACAAGACCGTCATCGAGAACGTGCGCATGGCATTTGGCGACATGATCGCCAAGGTCGATCGCTTCAACAAGATTGGCGAGGAGATGTGCGACCCGGATTGCGACATGGACGCCCTTATGGCCGAGATGGGAAAGCTCCAGGACGAGATTGACGCCGCCGACGGCTGGGATATCGATTCCAAGCTCGGTCAGGCCATGGACGCCCTGCAGCTGCCCGATTCCGACATGCCGGTCAACGTGCTTTCCGGCGGCGAGCGTCGTCGCGTGGCCCTGTGCAAGCTGCTGCTCGAGGCTCCCGACCTGCTGCTGCTCGACGAGCCCACGAACCACCTGGACGCCGAGTCGATCCTGTGGCTCGAGCACTTCCTGCACAACTACCAGGGCGCGGTGCTTGCCGTTACGCACGATCGCTACTTCCTGGATAACGTTGCCGAGTGGATCTGCGAGGTTGACCGCGGTCACCTTTATCCCTACAAGGGCAACTACTCAACGTATCTGGAGACCAAGGCCGCGCGTATCGAGGCTCAGGGCAACCGTGACGCCAAGCTCGCCAAGCGCATGGAGGCCGAGCTCGAGTGGGTACGCAGCTCGCCCAAGGCTCGCCAGGCAAAGAACAAGGCCCGTCTTGCTCGCTACGAGGAGATGGAGGCCGAGGCCCGCGCAAGCCAGAAGCTCGACTGGACCGACATCCGCATCCCTGTGGGCCCGCGTTTGGGCAACAAGGTGCTCGAGGCCCATCATCTGCACAAGGAGTTCGATGGCCGCGTGCTCATCGATGACCTTTCGTTCACCCTGCCGCGCAACGGCATCGTGGGCGTGATCGGTCCCAACGGCGTGGGCAAGACCACACTGTTCAAGACGATTGTGGGTCTGGAGCCGCTGACTTCGGGCGAGCTCGAGGTGGGCGAGACCGTCAAGATCTCTTACGTCGACCAGAACCGTTCCGGCATCGACCCCGACAAGAACCTATGGGAGGTCGTCTCGGACGGCCTGGACCACATGATGGTCGGCGAGACCGAGGTTCAGAGCCGCGCTTATGTGGCGAGCTTTGGCTTTAAGGGCCAGGACCAGCAGAAGCGCGCTGGCGTGCTCTCCGGCGGCGAGCGCAACCGTCTGAACCTGGCGCTCACGCTCAAGCAGGGCGGCAACCTGTTGCTCCTCGACGAGCCCACGAACGACCTCGACGTCGAGACGCTGTCCTCGCTCGAGGCGGCGCTGCTCGAGTTCCCGGGCTGCTCGGTGGTCATTAGCCACGACCGTATGTTCCTGGACCGCGTCGCCACGCACATTCTGGCGTGGGAGGGCACCGACGAAAATCCGGGCAACTGGTATTGGTTCGAGGGCAACTTCGAGGCCTATCAGGCCAACCGCATCGAGCGCCTGGGCGAGGACGCAGCCCAGCCGCATCGTATTCACCGCAAGCTCACGCGCGACTAGTCGAGCTCAGGTGGCCTAACGAGAAAGGGACGATAACCTTGAGGGTTATCGTCCCTTTTTGTTACTTGGTAGAAGGCTCGACTTTATCGATGGTCCAGGCGGCTCCGAGACCGCCGGTGGTGTTGCGGCGGATGCGCACGGTGACTTCGCGGCGCTCGCCGGCCTGCGTGTAACGCAGGGGGAAGCTTGCGCGGTTTCGCGCGACCTCGATGGTACCGCGCTCGCGGGCGATCCAGTAGTACTCGCCGACGATGCCGAGGGTGTCGGCGCCGTAGGGGAGATAGGTTGACAGCTGGTGCAGAAGCGGGCCGGGGCAGAAGATCTCGGTTGTGAAATCGACGGGGAAGTCCTTGGGGATGGCGGGCGCTGCAGGTGCGGGGGTTGGGGCTGCTGCGGGTGCCGAAGCTGGTGCCGGTGCGGGAATTTGGTCGCAAGCAGAGGTGGGCACGGACTCGATGACGGGTGCGGACTCCGGCGTCGCTTCCGGCCTGGTCGTGAAATCTGCGGGCTCCACGGTGACGGGCGCGTCCGCAGCTGCAGTTTCAACCTCAACCTGCGTCGCGTTCTCGTTCTCGACGCTCGGCTTTGCCTCGATGGGCGTGGATGCCATGGTGGTGATGCCGGCGTTGGCGTTCTCGGGATCATAGACGACCGTGAGCGAGATGGCGGGCTGCGGCGTCTCGGGCTCCGGCGCCGACTCGGTAGCGCCTTGATCGGCGGTCTCGTCGGACTGATCGTCCTCAGCCTCGTCGCCAAAGTCGTCGCCAAAGACATCGCTGTTTTGGAACGCAGGCGTCTCAGGCTGGTCAGCGGCTTCTTCGGTTGTCGACTTGGGAGCCTCGTCGAGCTCCGCAGTGGCTTCCTGCTCGGATATGACTTTGGAATCGGTCGTGGCGGCGATTTCGGTTTCGGCTTCTGCTGTTACCTCAATAGCGACTTCGATCTCTGCCTCGGGCTCGGGTTCCGGCGCGGCTTCAACCATGGCTTCGGGCTCGGGACGCTTAACGTGCTTAGGGCGCACGGCCTTGAGGTCCTTCTCGCCGCGCTTTTTCTTTTTGTAGGACTGCTTGGCTCCCTTGGCTGCCTTGGGCTTGTCCTCGCCCTTGGCAAGGGCGGCATCCCAGGTATCGTTGGCGATGACGGTGGCATACAGGCGACCGCCCTTAAAGACGGTCAGTCTAATGCAGTCGTCGAGCTCCTCGAGCAGCTCGCGCGTGGACTCGAAGCCCAGGTCATAAGCGGTCATGTCGCCGGCGGCGAGCACCTCCTCGACCTGCGTCATAAACGTTTGCTTGCCGCACCCAATCGCGTCGCGCAGCAGACGATACAGATAGATGTGGTTGCCCAGCGATAGCGTGGGCGTAACTATTGTCTTGCTCATGGCAAATCTCCTCTTTACACACCAAAGCATCTTACCATCGCACGGGCCTTGCCATCTCGTCACCCAAGGTAAACGGGCGCGACCGTTGCCGGTTCGCGCCCGTTATGCAGGTCGGTTATCTATGAGAGACAAACGTGCTTAGTTGCCCGATGCCGTGTCTTGGCTCGAGCTGTCTGATGCCGTGCCGGAAGCGGTTCCGCTCGAGCTGTTGGTGTTGCTATTGTCGGTAGATCCCGTGCCCGATGCATTGCCGCTCGTCTGGTCGCCTGTGCTCGGTTGAGAGCCGTCAGTCGTTTGGCTTGAGTCAGTCGTGCTGGATTGCGTGCCACTGTTGGCCGTAGAGGAATCGGCGCCCTGCGATTGATCGGGGGTGTTCGATGACGAGTCGGTGGATGCGGAGTTGCCCTGCGGGTCGTCCTGCTGGCTTTGCGATTGACCGGAGCTATCCGCGTCGTGCTCGGTCGTATGCGACGAAAGGATCGGCTCGGGGCGCTCGCCCAGGCCCTCACCGGCAGTGGTGATAAGGATGGCGCCGGCGCAGGCGATGACCGCGACGATGGCGATGGCGATCGAGAAGATGATGACCTTCTTTTGCGTCTGGCTGCGCTCTGCCGCCGCCTTGGCGCGCAGGCTGTCGGGGGCGACGCGCGCCGTGGTCGCGCGCCCTGCAATCTGGCGCATCTCCTGGGTAGTTGCGGCGCCGCCTAAGTGCTCCTCGGCATTAAACTCAACGGGTTCATAGGCGCCGGCGGGGTAGTCGACGTCGGCGTGCGTACCTTTGAGGGCTTTGGCGCTGGCGGAGATAAAGTGGCGGTAGACCTGCGAGGACACAACGGTGATGACCGAGCTCACGGCGGCGCCAATTACTGAACCGGCAATACCAATCTTGGAAGCAAGCGCGACGCTCGTGGCGGCGGCTGCGGCGCCGGCGATGATCTGGGGAATGGAAATGTCATCGAACAGGCCCTTTTTGGGCGTGATGGCCATGGTCTGTCCGATGGAATGGTTTTCGTGAACGCCGTTGTTGAGCGCGGCTGGTGTCATGACGCGCGTGCGCGGCGCGTCGGTGTACTTGGTTGTCATACGGGGCCCTCCCGGTGTAAATCTGCTTCGTTTCATGTAGCCATCAGGGTACCCACCAGATGTGAATCGTACGTGACATTTAACAGATATCATCAACTCATCAATTGCTCACCAAGTTGGTGGGATGCGGTTACACCCGGCGGTTGAACTACAATAGGGCTTGCTAATTGTTGTGAATGGCGTCTACGCACGGGAGCATTCTTATGAATCTTCACCTTTCTCAGTCTGATGGCTTTTTGCGTGTGGCGGCGGCGTCGCCGCGGATTCGCGTGGCCGATGTCGAGGGCAATGCCGAGGTTGCGCTGGCGGCTGTTCGCGAGGCTACCGAGCGCGGCGTCCGCGTGCTGGTGCTGCCCGAGCTTAACCTGACCGGCTATACCGCGGCTGATCTGTTCCATAACCGTACATTGCTGCATGCCTGCGAGACCGCACTGGCACATATTCTCGATGAAACCCGCGAGCTGCCGATTGTCTTTACCATCGGTCTTCCCGTTGCAGTTGCCGAGAATATCTACAACTGCGCCGCCGTGTGCTGCGCGGGCGAGCTTTTGGGTCTTACGGCCAAGAAGTATCTGCCCAACTATGGCGAGTTCTACGAGCGCCGCTGGTTTGCTCCGGCGCCCGCAGATCCTGTGTGGGTCGAGTTTGCCGGTCAGGGTCCGGTTCCGCTGGGTTCGGGGCTTGTCTACCGCTGCTGTGATGAAGGTGCCGAGGACATGATGCTGGGCGTTGAGGTCTGCGAGGACCTGTGGGTGCCGGCGCCCCCTTCGACCGAGATGGCGCTTGCCGGTGCGACGGTGATCCTCAACCCGTCGGCCTCGGACGAGATTATCGGTAAGGCAGACTATCGCCGCAGCCTCATCTCCAATCAGAGTGCGCGCCTGTACTGTGCCTATGCCTATGCAGATGCGAGCGAGGGCGAGTCCACGACCGACATGGTCTTTGCGGGCGAGAACCTCGTCTACGAAAACGGATCTAAGCTCGCCGCCGCGAAGCTCCTCACCTGCGATATGGCCGTCGCCGACGTTGACCTTGACCGCCTGGTTGCCGAGCGTCGCCGCTCGACGACGTGGACGCGCGCGGACGATGCGCCGGAGGCCACGACCATCGAGTTTTCGTTTGAGGGCGTGCTGGTTGAAGAACCTGTCCTGCGCGATGCGCTCGACATCGGCCGTGTCTTCCCCCGCGCGCCCTTTGTGCCGGCCGACCATGGCGACCTGGCCGAGCGTTGCGAGACCATCCTCGACCTGCAGACCGCCGGCCTCAAGACGCGCCTTGCCCACACGGGCACCAAAGCTGCGGTCATCGGTCTTTCGGGTGGCTTGGACTCCACGCTGGCACTGCTTGTGACCGTGCGTGCCTTCGATGCGCTGGGGCTGCCGCGCACGGGTATCACGGCGGTCTCCATGCCAGGTTTTGGCACGACGCATCGCACCAAGTCGAATGCCGAGTCGCTCGCCCGCGACCTGGGCGTGGGCTTCCGTGAGGTTTCGATTCACGCGGCCGTGGAACAGCACTTTATGGATATTGAACACGACCCGGCAGTTCAGGATGTGACCTACGAGAACAGCCAGGCGCGCGAGCGTACGCAGATTCTGATGGACCTGGCCAACCAGGCTGGCGGCTTTGTCATCGGCACCGGCGACCTGTCGGAGCTGGCGCTCGGCTGGGCTACCTATAACGGCGACCACATGAGCATGTACGCCGTCAACGCGAGCGTGCCCAAGACGCTTGTGCGCCATCTGGTGCGCTATGCGGCTGATGTCTTTGGCGGGCGTATCGCCGAGGTCTTGCTCGACATTCTCGATACGCCGGTGTCCCCCGAGCTTCTGCCGCCCACGGGCGACGGCGAGATTGCACAGAAGACTGAGGATTTGGTGGGTCCGTACGAGTTGCACGACTACTTCCTCTACTACCTGCTGCGTTTTGGCTTTGAGCCGGGCAAGATCTACCGCATGGCGCTCAAGAGTTTCGAGGGTGTCTACGACGCCAAGATCGTCCACACGTGGCTGCGCACGTTCTATCGTCGCTTCTTTGCCCAGCAGTTTAAGCGCAGCTGCCTGCCCGATGGTCCCAAGGTGGGCTCGGTGACGCTCAGCCCGCGCGGCGATTGGCGTATGCCGAGTGACGCTAGCTCGCGTCTGTGGCTTGCGCAGATCGACGCACTCAATGCAATTGACTGAGGTTGGCTAAATTGAACCAATACGGGGTTTGTAAGCGTTACACTTTTGCAATCTGATGGCCCGTATCGCGCGGCGCTCTTGTCGGAGCGCCGCGTTTTTTATATCGAAAGGTGGCACCATGCAGGCATCGCAGCGTCTCGAGCGCTTTGGCGCGGAGGTCTTCGCCTCGCTCAACAACAAACTGCTTGCGCTGAAGGCTCAGGGCAAGACCATTTACAACATGAGCGTGGGCACGCCCGACTTTAAGCCGTACGACCACGTGGTCGATGCGCTCACACAAGCCGCCCAGGATCCCGAGATGTGGAAGTACGCCCTGCGCGACCTGCCCGAACTCAAGCAAGCCGTGTGCGATTACTATGAGCGCCGCTTTGGCGTTTCGGGCATTACGCCGTCCATGGTGCAGTCGTGCAACGGCACACAGGAGGGCGTGGGTCATTTGGGCCTGGCTCTGCTCGATCCGGGTGATACCATCCTGGTGCCCGATCCGTGCTATCCGGTCTTTGAGGCGGGCGCTAAGATTGCCGATGCCAAGCTCGAGTACTATCCGCTGGTTGCCGAGCACAATTACTTGCCCTATGTGGCGGGCATCGATCCCGAGGTGGCCGACCGTGCCAAGTACATGATCGTGTCACTGCCCGCCAATCCGGTGGGCTCGGTGGGCACGCCCGAGATCTACGAGGAGATCATCGCTTTCGCCCACGAGCACGACCTGTTGATCGTCCACGACAACGCATACTCGGACATTGTGTTCGACGGCGAGCCGGGCGGCAGCTTCTTGCAGTATCCCGGCGCGCTCGAGGTGGGCGTTGAGTTCTTCTCGCTTTCCAAGTCGTTTAACGTCACCGGTGCGCGCATCGGCTTTTTGGTCGGTCGCGAGGATGTGGTCTCGGCCTTTGCCAAGCTGCGTGGCCAGATCGACTTCGGTATGTTCTTCCCGATCCAGAAGGCTGCTATCGCTTGCCTGAACGGTCCGCGCGATGAGGTCGAGGCGCAGCGTCTGAAGTACCAGGAGCGCCGCGATGCTCTGTGCGACGGTCTTGAGGGCCTGGGCTGGGAGCGTCCCAACGCGCATGGCTCTATGTTTGTGTGGGCCAAGCTTCCTGGCGGTCGCACCGATTCCATGGCGTTTTGCGAGGAGCTCATGGAGAAGGCCGGCGTTGTGGTGACGCCGGGCGCGAGCTTTGGTCCTTCGGGCGAGGGACACGTGCGCATGGCGCTGGTTTTGCCGCCCGATCAGATCGCTTTGGCTGTCGAGGCCATTCGCGAGGCGGGCCTGTATTAGAAAGTTGTCTCGGCTCGTCAATAGCTCGAAACCGATTTCGTGCAGTTATTTTACGAATTCTGCAAACAATTTCGGTAAACGGTCGATTTTTGGCTGCGAATAGGAGCATAATCAAAGTCCCGATTGGATGTATTGGGATTACGGCAAGCCGCTCGGGTCGTTCCCGGGCGGCTTGTTTGTGGAGAGAGATGGGAGTTTCTAATGGTTAACGAGAAGAAGGTCGCTATTGTCGGCTGCGGTTTCGTCGGTTCGTCTTCGGCGTTCGCGCTGATGCAGAGTGGTCTGTTCTCTGAGATGGTCCTCATCGACGTGGACAAGAACCGCGCCGAGGGCGAGGCCCTGGATATCGCGCACGGCATGACGTTTGCCGAGCCGATGAAGATCTACGCCGGCGATTATTCCGATGTCGCCGACGCCGCCATGATCGTCGTCACCGCTGGCGCTGCCCAGAAGCCCGGTGAGACCCGCCTGGACCTGGTCAACAAGAACGTCAACATCTTTAAGTCCATTATCCCCGAGATTAAGAAGTCCGGCTTTGACGGCATTCTGCTCATCGTCTCCAACCCGGTCGATGTTCTGACCTATGCCGCCATCAAGATGTCCGGCCTGCCCGAGGGCCATGTCATCGGCTCCGGTACCGTGCTCGACACCGGTCGCCTGCAGCAGATGCTTGGTGCCCACGTCGAGGTTGACCCGCGCGACGTTCAGGCCTATGTCATGGGTGAGCACGGCGACTCCGAGTTTGTCGCTTGGTCCAGCGCTCAGGTTGCCGGCGTTCCGCTGAACACCTTCTGCGAGCTTCACGGCCACCTGGAGCACGAAGCCGCCGAGAAGCGTATTGCCGAGGACGTCAAGAACTCCGCCTACACCATCATCGAGAAGAAGCACGCCACCTACTATGGCGTCGCCATGGCCGTCAAGCGTATCTGCACCGCCGTCATGCGCGATGAGCAGACCGTTCTGCCTGTCTCCTCGCTCATGGTGGGCGAGTACGGCCTGTCCGATCTGGCCATCTCCATGCCGACGGTCGTTGGCCGCGACGGCGTCGTTTGCCGCGTTCCCGTGCCGCTGAACGATGACGAGCAGCATGAGCTCACCGTCTCTGCAAAGGCCCTTAAGGACATCATCGACAGCGTCGACTTCTCCTGCTAAATCAAGCTCGCTAGAGCGAAAAGCTACAATGAAGGCGTCCGGGTCCACACGGCCCGGGCGCCTTTTTGGTGCAAAGTAACCTGACCCCAATGCACCATCCCTATACACCATGGTTGATGGGAGGGCCATGTCGGATTCGCCTAATTTTTTGACCTATGCCCAGACGGCGTTTGATCCGTTTGAGGAGCGGCCGTTCTGCGCGGTGGATAGCCTGGTCTTTGCGTGGTTGTCCTATTTGCGTTTGCCGGGTGATATGGCGGAGCTGACGAACTGGCAGGGCCTAGACGTACGCGAGCTGCTGCGTGCCGAGTGCTACCGGGACATGATTGACGACTTGTGGGATCCAGAGGGGAGCAGGGCCTTGTTGGAGGCCGTGGCAGCAAGCCCTCGCTACCGTGGCGTGCACGTTTGCGGCTATCGTGCCGTGAGCGATGTGGTGGCGACAGAGCAGTTTGCAGCCATGGCGTTCCGGTTTCCGGCGGGGTTTAGCTATCTTTCCTTCCGGGGGACCGACAGCACGATTGTGGGCTGGAAAGAGGACTTTAACATGGCGTTCCGGTGTCCTGTGCCGGCCCAGGAATCCGCGGCGCGTTATGTGGACGAGGCGGCGGATGCGATTGACGGGCCGCTCTTGTGCGGAGGCCATTCCAAGGGCGGAAATCTGGCTGTGTATGGTGCAGCGATGTGCTCAAGCGGTGCTCGCAACCGGATTGAGCTGGTCTTCTCCCACGATGGCCCTGGCTTTGTCGAGGAGTTTCTGAACGGAGACGCCTTTGCGAGCCTTTCTGGTCGTATTGATAAAACCCTGCCCCAGTCTTCGATCTTCGGCATGATGTTCGAGACGCAAGAGGACTACGCTATCGTCGAAAGCACCGAGTTTAGCCTGCTGCAACACAATCCCTTTAGCTGGGTGGTCGACGGCTGCGATTTTGTGTATTGCGAACGCCTGTCTGCTGGCGCGCGATATGTTGATGGCTCTATTCGCGAGATGCTGCTTGCAGTGTCACCTGGCGAGCGCGAGCGTTTTGTAGATGCGTTGTTCTCCGTGTTTGAGGCTACGGGCGCCGAACGTTTTGCGGATATCGCCGGGAACATGCGCGAGAACCTGCCTGTGATGCTCCGGGCCGCCCAAGGCTTTGACAAGGATACGCGCCATTTTGTTTCGCAGACCATCGCGGCAATTCTTAGATGTGCATTGCTGCCCAAACGCCCTCAGATCGACATGTCCGCTGCCGGTAAGAGTCTGGCAGAACAACTCGAGGCCTGGCAGTCCGAGCTCCTGCGTTAACCATTGGTGCAGAGAAACCTGGCCCCAATGCAGCAATCTTCGATGCGCTTGGGGCGGGCTCGACCGCTATACTGGTTCGTGCCGAAATCGATCTAGAACGGAATGCCGTATATGAAAATCAATCACGCGATTCTGCATATCCTGGACTTTGACTCTGCCGTTAACGTTATGAGCCAGCGCGAGCTCGATATCGAAAGCCGTACCGTGCGCAACTTCGTGACCACGCATCTGCGCCGCGCACGAACCTCGGCCGACAATAAACGTGCCACGTTTGCCGAGAACTCTGCGTTTGGCGGCGAGCTCAAGGGCTATTTCTTCGGCGAGCGCGAGTTCGTGGACCTGTCGCAGCAGATTGCGGAGTTTATCTCCTCCGAGCTCACCAAAGCCGAGAAAGCCGAGTCCACCGACGTGCTCGTGGCCGATTTTGACGACGATGAGGATGCCCGCTGGTTTGCCGTGATGCTGCTGGGCTCCAAGCAGGCTTTTATGCACGAAGTGGGCCGCGAGGAGGGGGAGGTACGCAACGACATCGCGCGCCACTACGCTATTCTGCCAAACCCCTCGCAAAAGGTGCCGAGCTATGCCATCGTGCGCGCGAGTACCATGGAGATCGGCTACGTGGACAAGAAGCGCAAGATTGCCGGCGAGGACCGTATGCTTATCCCCGATGGCCTGCTGCAGTGCGACACGGGTGTATCGGGCAAGGAGGTCATCGACACCGTGACGCGTGTGGTCGAGGAAGTCGCCGAGGAGCATGGTGCCAATACGGCCGTGGCACTCGCCAAGGTTAAGGCTGCCGTTGCCGAGAAGGTTGAGGATGACGAGGAGCTGCCGCCTTGGGATATCGTCGATGAGGTCTTTGAGGACGAACCGGTCATCAAGGAAAGCGTGCGCGCGGCACTGACCGAGGAGAAGGTTCCCGAGCGCGTTCCCGTGGAGCGCAAGCAGGTCGAGCGCGCGGCGGTGCGCAATCATAAGATTCGTACCGACACGGGTATCGAAATCAGCTTCCCGGCAGAGATGGGTTCGAACTCCGAGTACATCGAGTTCGTCAACGAGCCCAACGGCCTCATCTCCATCGAACTCAAGAATATCGGGTCAATTGAGAATCGATAAACTGCGCTTGAACTTCAGACAAAGCAAAGGCCGAAACCCTTCGGGACTTCGGCCTTTTTGCTTGGAGCTGAATTGAGTTGCAGACTGAGCATAAGTCAGACACTATGACCCAATCCAGGGGCACGGAAACGACAGGAGCCCCCGCTCGTGACCGCGGGTCGG
>NZ_JBJXBN010000008.1:0-85567 GCF_046116915.1 Collinsella sp. wc0583
AAAGAGGAGGGCATTGACCTTTTGGTCATGCCCGACGATTGAACGTCAGATTGCCGCTTAGGGGCGTTTGCAGCGTCGAGCCGTTACGCGGTTTGGTAAAACCGCGTAACCCTACAGTTCAGTCACGACAACGCTGTTGTAGATCTCGTCCCAGCGGTCCATGACCAGGTGGCCGGTCTTGGGATCCATGGCGTTGAGCTTGCCGCAGGTATTGGCGGTCTTGAGCACCGTGATGTCGTCGGCACCAGCAGCAATGGCATGCGCAAAGCCGGCGATGGTCGAGTCGCCGGAACCTGTCGCGTTCACAGCCGCAATCGCGGGCGTCTTGGCGCGGAACGCGCGGCCCTCGTGGAAGCCCACCGAACCGGCAGCGCCCATTGAAACGACAACCCAGGGAATACCGGCAAAGCGGCCATCGGCGGCAAGCGCCTCGCGCAGGGCATCGACATCATCGGTCGTAAAGGACGTACCCAGCAGGCCGTTAATCTCGGTCAGGTTGGGCTTTACGAGCTCGGGCTTAGCGTCGGACTCCAGCACGGCTTCCAGCGATGCACCCGAGGTGTCGAGCAGCACCTTGGCGCCCGCCTCCTCGGCGATCTTGACGAGCTCGGCATAGTAGCCGGCATCGACGCCACGCGGCAGTGAGCCCGAAAGCGTCACAACGTCCGCCTTCGCTGCAAGCTCGGCAAACTTGGCCGTAAAGGCCTCGAGCTCGGCGGGCGCAATCTGCGGGCCGCTCTCCAGCAGCTCGGTCTGATTGCCCTCGTGCAGAATATTCAGGCAGATGCGCGTCTCACCGGCAATGGGCATAAAGTCGTTCTTGACGCCGTCGGCATCCATAAGCTCGGCCATATAGGCACCCATGTGACCGCCAAGCAGACCGGTCGCGAGCACGTCATCGCCCAGCTGCAGCAGCACGCGGCTCACCTTGAGGCCCTTGCCGCCAGCGGTCTTTTCGGGCGTCACACGGTTAACATCGTCGATGATCAGCTTGTCGAGCTGATAGCGCGTATCAATCGACGGGTTCATGGTAACGGTCAGAATCATGTTGGACTCCTGTTTAGAAAACCGGCCCGCGCCCCATCACAGAAACGCGAGCCGTCAATTAAAAAGCTGCAGAATGCCAGGTACCGCCAAAACGAAGCACACAAGCTCAGCAAGCAAAAGTGTTATCGGAGCAGCTCGCCCGCCAGATGGCTTCGCAGCGTCGACTGGTCTGGCGTTCGGTAGAACGCCGGAACCCCACTAGTCGTGGTATTCGCCGCGGTCCCACTTCTCCAGGAACTCGTCAAAGAAGTGCGGGTCAGCCTGAGCCTCGGCGTCGGCCTTATTGCAGGCATCGATCTTGGCAATCAGGGCATCGTGCTCGGGGGTCTTGTCGTAGGGCTCCTCCAGGAAGGCAAGCATGATGTCGGCCATCAGGAACTCGCCAGTGATCTTGCCGCCAAAGCCCACGATGTTGGCGTTGAGCTCGCGACGGGCATACAGGGCAGAGGTCATGTCGCGAACCAGGGCGCAGCGGGCGCCGGGAACCTTGTTGACGGCGTTGGTGATGCCGATGCCGGTGCCGCACAGGGCCACGCCAAAGTCGGCCTTGCCGCTGGCAACAGCCTCGCCCACGGCCTTACCGTAGATGGGATAGTGCGTACGGGTGTGGCTGTAGGTACCGCAGTCAAGCACCTTGTAGCCAGCCTGCTCCAGGCGGTCGGCCAGATAGATCTTCTCGTCCGTAACGATATGGTCGCAACCGATTGCGATGGTCTTCTTCATCAGAACGTCCTTTCGTCTGAATTCACAAGTTGAGATAGAAGTTCGAGTTCTCGGTGGCTCTCGTTAGGCCATCTTATTGAGCATGTCGACACGGATCTGGTGACGACCGCCGGCGTACTGGGCGCGCAGGAACTCGCGGGCGATCTTCTTGGCGACCTCGGTGCCCACAACGCCCGGGCCCATGGTGACCATGCGCGAGCCGTTGTGCTCGCGGGTCATGTAGGCGGAACGCTCATCGGAAATGTTGGCGACGACCATGCCCTTGATCTTGACGGCGGCCATATAGGAGCCGACGCCGTACTTATCGAATGCAAAGCCCTGGGAATCCTTGTGCTCCAGCAGGTCTTTGGCAACGGCGGTCGCGGAATCGACAAAGTCCGCGGCAGGGATCTCGGAATAGTCGACGACCTCGTGACCGTCGGCGATGAGCATCTCCTTGATGGACTCCTTCATCGACATACCGTCGGCATCGGAAGCGATTACAACCCTCATGACATCCTCCTTGAGAGATACGCAGGTGCGCAGTTTCTGTTTGGAAGTGTTGAATCGCGTTCAGGTCCGGGCATCTGAATGTGCGGTTCTTCACTGTTCATGTTTATTTGAACACATTCGAACAGAGACTGCAACAATAATTTGTTTGTCTTTGTTCTTTTTTGAACAAATACCGTTCGCGGATGATTGGCGACCGTTTGGGCCCGGCGCGAACGTAGCGACCATGTGCTCAACAAACAAAAGGGCGGCCGAGAACGTGTCTCGGCCGCCCTTCGGCGGTATGCCCCGGTATATACAGCTGTTTTAGTTACTCGGACTGCCCACCTTTTTGGTGTGCTTGGACGGAGTACTCAGAAAGCGGCCCGTCAAATAGCTCGCTGGACCGGAAATATCGATCCCCAACAGCGTGTGTCCCAGCCACAGAAACGCCGCGAGCACCAGCAATGGGATAACACACGAGGTCACGATCATCACGATGACGCCTTCGATCAGATCGGTCACCTGTTGCACAATCTCATCGGTCATCTGCTTGGCGCCGCTGGTCACCGACGTGACAAGACCCGAGGCGCCTTCGGCAAGCTGCTCAAGCACATTCTTGGACTCTGTGGACTCGGTCTTTTTCTTGCTTGCTTTGGAGCTGTCGCTATCTGCCGCATCCGCAGCCTTTTGCTGAGCTTGCTCAATACTTACGCGATACGTTTCATCGACCTTCTGCGACACCCATACGCTTGCAGGCACCAACACCATGCCAATTATGGCGACCACCAGCACACGCGTTGCCACGCGGCGAATGACTGTGCTCGTGCTCCAGCGTCCGTGAATGCCAAGTGAGATCGCAAAGAGCACCAGCGCAAACGGGATCAGGATGCCCAGGCCAACCGACCACAAAATCGTAAGCAAATATTTCTCTAGGTATAGCACGGCAAGCACGATACCAAGGTTGCCTGAAAGCTGTGCGAGCTGCTCGGCGACTGGCGTTCCCGTATCGCCCGGCAGCGCAGTGATACCCGCAGATAGGGCGACGCACGAGGTCGTGAGCGCCAAAACGTTGCCCTTCTTTTGGTCGATAACCTCGATGGTGGAGTCCCATGTTTTGGTATCGGCGAAATGCGGACGAGCTACAAAACCCGACAGCAGCGCCAGTACCACGAGTGCAACGATAAAGCCAATCTGTAGCTTTTTGTTTGCGCACACAATATCGGACAGGCTGGGCTGTAGCTCGGCTACCGTCGTATGCTCAGTTATCTGGACAGGACGCCCATGGGCCATCTCGTGCGCACCTCTTTTTTGTATTGACCCGTTATCCGGCATTTGGATACCTCCTCATTCCGGCCTGTATTGCGGGTGAAAGTATACCCATCCAGCGAAAAACCGAACGGGGGGCGTGCAGAAGCTCCATAACGCTGCCAGTCGAACAGTGCCATTTCAAAACTATGCCGGTTTACTACCGTAAAACCGATAGGACCGACCACATTTGCTATTAGCAGAAAATGGCAAGCTTTCTACCTGCGGCTTTGATAACGCTGTTCTTTCCATAGTTGAAAGAATACGATTCATCGTAGTAAACCGGCATAGTTTTGTAACCGACGGGTCGAGTCGGCACCGCAACAAACCTAATAACCCGTTTTCTTCCATCCTCAAAGGATCAAATGCATGGCAGGAGTGTCCCTAACTGCCGGCAGATAAGGAACGTCCCCAAGTGCCGGGTAAAAAGAAAAAGCCCTGTCGCGAGTTTGCGGCAGAGCTTTTGGAAGGGGACTTGGTTGTGCGGGCTCGTTAGGCGAGCTTGGCCTCGAGCTCGGCGATGCGCTTGTAGGCATCGATGGTAAAGCGGGTCTGCTTCTCCAGGATCATAGTGGTCATGAGAGTGTCCTGAGCGTGAGCCATGATGAAGGTCATCTCCATCTCGCCACCGCCGGCCTCCTGCGAAAGCAGCTTGGTCTGCGTGTCGTGGGCACCGATGAGCGCATCGCTGGCATCCTTGTGCAGCTGCTCGGCCTTCTCAAAATCACCCTCGCGAGCAGCATCGAGCGCTGCAAGCAGATCGGTCTGGGCGTCACCTGCGTATGCGACGATCTCGAATCCAACCATCGAGATTTCTTCTTTGGTTGCCATATTGCGTTCCTTTCACATATGAACCAATGGAGAGCATCGCGTCCGGGCATACGCGCTGCGTTCTGTATGGCAGAAACATTAACATTCAAACAAAAAAGAACAACGCAAAACATAATTTCAAGCTATGAACGGTCAATTTTCGCCCGTGAACGGTTTCCAAACCATTTCGAACAATATCAAACATTATTAACGGAAACCCAAACAGGACCGCGCCCTAGCGCAAATCGCGCACCGTATCGCCCTCTACGAGCACGCCGGGGATCAGCATGTGCTCCACGCCAGACGCACCCCCCTCGGCACCGGCGATCTTATCGACTGCCCACATGCCGACACGCCTGTTGTCAAAGCGCACGGTGGTCAGGCGACGGTCGGGCACGATATCGCCCAGGCTGTCACCAACACCCACCACGCTCACGTCCTCGGGCACACGCCTTCCGCGCGACTCGAGCCCGCGAATGCAGCCGTAGGCCATGGCGTCGTTGGAGGCATAGATGGCAGTACAGGTCGGATCGTCCGCCAGAGCCTGGCCTGCGGCATATCCGCTCTGCGCCGTCCAATCGCCACGGATGAGTCGCGGCAGCTCAATACCATGTGCGCGCAATGTCTCGCGCCAGCCTTCCTCGCGCTGCATGCCCGAAAGCGAGCGCTCGGGACACGAGATAAAGTGCACGGTCTTGTGCCCCTGCCCCAGCAAGTACTCGACCACCTGGCGCGAGCAATCGAACTGGTCGTTATCGACCGTAGAGCACAGCGGGTGCTCCAACATCGTAACGAGCACCGTCTGCATACCGGGCAGCGGCTCGAAGGTGCCAAAGTCCGCCGGCATGCGATTCATGATCACGACCACGCCGTCTACCGGCAGCGCGCTCATGCGCGACGATGCGCTCTCGAGGGTATAGGGATGTCCATCTACTTTAGTGAGGGTGATGGCGTAGCCGTGCTTATCGGCGGCGGCGGCAAAGCCCTCCATACGGTCGAGGTTGCCGGTACCGGTAATGTTGAACATGGCGACGCCGACGGTCTTAAACTTGCCACGGCGCAGCGATCGACCGGCAAAATTGGGGCGATACCCCAGCTCGCGCATGGCGGCGCGCACGCGCTCCTTGGTCTCAGGGCGTACGCTGGGCGAATCGTGGACGGTGCGCGAGACTGTCTGCTCCGAGACGCCCGCGAGACGCGCCACATCCTTAACGGAAACCGATTTTTTAACAGCGGCCATAGGTCGATCTTTCTATGTCGACGATGCCATTGGTGGCACCCTACGCAGTCATTTTTAACGCCTTCAAGTATATCCAACGCCTCCCCCACCATACGCTCACCACCCAAAACCTACCGTTCACCGACATTTTTGCTTCCCCAAACGGCTTTTGGCTCCCAAATGTTAACGTTGCCATTGCGCAAACACAGAGCCACCGGGCGGCTCAAACGTTTACGCATAAGGAATCGACGGTTCGCAGGCACAGGAACCACCGGTTCGCGTCTTTTTTTGTGTCGCAAAATGGCAACGTCAACATTTTGGCAACCGAACGCCAAAAGCTACCATCGTTGCTAACCCACCGACTCTTAGGAGCATTGCATGGAGCAACTCATCGCCACCATCGAAAAAGGCCAGCCCTTTTTCAACGCGATCGCCCGCAACAAGTACCTCAAGGCGATTCGCGACGGCTTTATCTCCGTCATCCCCATCATCATCTTCTCGTCCATCTTCTGCCTGGTAGCCTCGGTCCCCAACATCTGGGGTTTCTACTGGCCCGATGACATCAACAACGCCCTGTGGAAATGCTACAACTACTCCATGGGCATCCTGGCCATCGTCTGCGCCGCCACCACGGCCAAGCACTTCGCCGACGCCCAGAACCGCGATCTACCCAAGAACAACCAGATCAACTTCATCTCGTGCATGTGTGCGGCCATCATCGGCTTCTTGCTCCTTTCGAGCGACACCATCGCCACGGACGCCGCCAGCGGCTTCAACACCACCTACCTTGGTTCCAAAGGCCTGCTGACCGCCTTTATCGCTGCGTTTGTGACCGGCATCATCTACAAGTTCTTCATTAAGCGCAACATCACCGTCAAGATGCCCGAGCAGGTTCCGCCCAACATCTCGCAGACCTTTAAGGACATCATCCCCTTCTCCGTCTGCATCACCGTCTTTTGGGTTTTTGACATCGTCTTCCGCGCTGCTTTTGGCTTCTGCTTTGCTCAGGGCGTCATCCAAGTGTTCCAGCCCCTGTTCACCGCTGCCGATGGCTACATCGGCCTCGCTGTGATCTACGGCGCCATGAGCCTGTTCTGGTTCGTCGGCGTCCACGGCCCCTCGATCGTCGAGCCCGCCATCGCCGCCGCCCTTGTTGCCAACATGACCGACAACCTGGCCGCATTCCAGGCTGGCCAGCACGCTTCCGCTGTCCTGACCCAGGGTGCCCAGTACTTCGTCGTCTGCATGGGCGGCACCGGCGCCACGCTCGTCCTGGTCTTTATGTTCTGCTTCCTGGCCAAGTCCCAGGAGATGCGCGCCGTCGGTAAGGCCGCTATCGTTCCCGTGTGCTTTGCCGTCAACGAGCCGCTGCTGTTCGCCGCACCCATCGTGCTCAACCCCGTCTTCTTTGTCCCGTTTGTCTTTGCCCCGATCGCCAACATCTGGATCCTCAAGATCTTTATCGACTTCTTGGGCATGAACGGCTTTATGTACACCCTGCCCTGGACCGTCCCCGGCCCCATCGGTACCATCATGGGCCTGGGCTTCCAGCCGCTCGCCTTTGTGATGCTCGCCCTTATCCTGGTCGTCGACTTCGTTCTGTACTACCCGTTCTTCCGTGCCTATGACGCCCAGAAGTGCGCCGAGGAGGCCGAGATCTCCCAAGAGGAGCTCGCCGCCAAGAACGCCGAGAAGGCCGCCAAGCTCAACGATGCCTTCCAGGGCAAGGCTGACGCCAAGAGCGTTGCCGCCGGCGCTGCCGCCGAGGCCGTGAAGGCCGACTCCCCCGCCGCTTCTGCAGCACCCGCTGCCGAGGCAACGACCGCCAGCGACCTCAACGGCAAGCGCGTGCTCGTGCTCTGCCAGGGCGGCGGAACCTCGGGCCTGCTCGCCAACGCACTGGCCAAGGCTGCCAAGGAGCGCGGCATCGATCTTGAAACCGCTGCCGAGGCATATGGCAACCATGTCGACATGCTCCCCGACTTTGACCTGGTCGTCCTGGCCCCGCAGGCCGCCAGCTACCTGGCCGACCTGCAGAAGGACTGCGAACGCGTGGGCAACAAGTGCGTCGCCTGCCGTGGCAAGCAGTACATCGAGCTCTCCCAGAACGGCGATAAGTCTCTCGCCTTCGTCTCCGAGCAACTCTCGAAGTAAGTAACGCTCAGGGCCAGCCGACCATCCAAGACCGGCTGGCCCTTCGATTTAGACGATTGGATCATCATGTCCGTTAACCCTGCTAGCGTCACCAACCCGCCTACGCAGTTTCCCGAGGACTTTGTCTTTGGCGGCGCCACCGCTGCCTACCAGGTAGAGGGCGAGACCCGCACCCACGGTAAGGGCAAGGTTGCCTGGGACGACTTCCTGGAGGCCCAGGGGCGCTTTTCCCCCGATCCCGCTTCGGACTTCTACAACCAGTACCCCGTCGACTTGGAGCTGTGCGAAGAGTTTGGCATCAACGGCATTCGCCTCTCCATCGCCTGGAGCCGCATCTTCCCCAACGGTACCGGCGAAATCAACCCCGAGGGCGTCCAGTTCTACCACGATCTCTTCGCCGAGTGCCATAAGCACCATGTTGAGCCGTTCGTCACGCTGCATCACTTTGACACGCCGCTTCCTCTCTTTGAGAAGGGCGACTTCCTCAACCGCGAGACCATCGACGCCTTTGTGGACTTTGCCACCTTCTGCTTTAAGGAGTACGCCGACCAGGTGACCTACTGGTTCACCTTTAACGAGATCTGGGCCGACGCCTCCAACACCTACATCGAGGGCACCTTCCCCGGTGGCGTCAAGGCGCATCTTGCCGAGGCCTTCCAGTGCGAGCACAACATGATGCTCGCCCACGCCAAGGCAGTGCTGGCCTTCCACAACGGCGGCTTTAAGGGCAAGATTGGCGTCATTCAGTCGCTGGAGTTTAAGTATCCGCTCAACGAGAACGACCCCGCCGACATCAAAGCCGCCAACAACGAGCACGTGCTGCAAAACCAGTTCTTGCTCGACGCCACCTTCCGCGGCGACTACGCGCCCGACACCCTCGAGTGCGCCAACCGCCTGGCCGCCGTCTCGGGCGGCACCATCGAGATCTTGGACGAGGATCTGGAAATCATGCGCGAGGCCGCGCTCTACAACGACTACCTGGGCGTTAACAACTACCAGTGCCGCTTCTTGAAGGCCTACGATGGCGAAAACGACCTGCACCACAACGGTACGGGAGAGAAGGGCACCGGCCGCTGGCGCGTTAAGGGCATTGGCGAGCATGTGAACAAGCCTGGCATCCCCACCACCGACTGGGACTGGATCATCTATCCCGAGGGCCTGTTCGATCTGCTCGTCTACATTAAACAGCGCTACCCCAACTACAAGCAGATCTTCATCACCGAGAACGGCATGGGCTACAAGGACCCCTACAAGGACGGTTTTGTGGACGACCAGCCGCGCATCGACTACATCGAGCAGCACCTGCGTTGGCTGCTCAAGGCCATGGAGGTGGGCGTCAACGTGGGCGGCTACTTCCTGTGGAGCCTGCAGGATCAGTTCTCCTGGACCAATGGCTACAACAAGCGTTACGGCTTCTTTTACGTTGACTTTGAAACCCAGAAGCGCACGCCCAAGGCAAGCGCCTACTGGTACAAGCACGTGGCGCAGACCCGTCGTCTGGACTAGTGGCTGGCGGGGTTGCCCGCTCACACAACCTGTCCCCATTTCTCAGCCGGGGGCGGCACGTCACACGGCGCGCCGCCCCCGGTCTTTTTGTTTTTGGGCTGGTCGGGAGCCGTTTGTCTCGATCTGTAACATCTAGCCGAGTTTTTTGGTCCTAGCTGTTACAGATTGAGACGAACAGGATTGCTCTTTCCGAAGAATCTAAATCTGTAACACGTAGCCCGCTTTTGACCGTCTACCTGTTACAAATCGAGACAAACGGAGTAGGACCTAACCCCGTATGTCCCTAACAGTCGAGCGTTCGACCAGCGTACTCGGCACATGAATCGCCTCGATAGACGAGCTCTCTCCAATCGCCGCCTCAAACGCAAGCTTACCGACACCGCGCAAATCAAATCGCAGCGTCGTCAGCCGATTGTGAGGAACAAGTCCCTCGAGTGCGTCGTCGATACCAACCACGCTCACGTCGTCGGGCACGGACAGGCCCGCGTTCTCGAGCGCGGCGATAACGCCCAGCGCCATCTGGTCATTTGCCGCAAGCACGGCAGTCGGCGCCTGCGACCCGCCGGCAAGCACCTCGGCCGCAATCCGCTCGCCCATGGCGTACCCACTGTCCGCACTCCAATCGCCACGCAGCATCGGAGCGGCATCGACATGAGCACGACCCAGCGTATCGCGCCAACCGGCCTCACGAAAACGCGAGGAAATCGAGTTTTCCGGACCCGCCACAAACCGCATATTCGAGTGACCATGTTCCAGCAGATAATTGGTCAACAGCTCGCACGAACCATACTGGTCGGAGTCGATCGTCGTGCAGCGCGGATGCGCATACATGGACAGGATGACCGTTCGCACTCCCGGCTGGGGAACAAACTCCTCAAAATCGGGAGCCATGCGGTTCATGTTGAGAATCATGCCGTCGACGGGTCGCTCGACCATGCGGCGCGAGGCATCGGCAAGTGCATAGGGCTTGTCGCCGCCCATCTCGATCATAGTGACGGCAAAATCGTGCTCGCGCGCCGCTTGCATGATACCCTCGAGCGTCGCCAGGTTACCGACACGTGTGATGTTGTACATGCACAGGCCAATAGAACGATACGACCCGCCGCGCAACGCCGCTCCAGCAAAATTGGGACGAAAGCCCAGCTCTTCCATGGCGGCCAGCACACGCTTGCGCGTCTTTTCCGTCACGTTGGGCATACCGTTGACCACGCGAGACACAGTCTGGCGGCTCACGCCAGCGAGCGCCGCAACCTCTGCCGCGCTCGCCGAACGACCATTCCTTGTCTGCTGATCCATGCCTTCCACGCTAACCTGCTTCCCAACTATTCCCCGCGCCCATGGCGCATCGTACATACATTGATAACGTGCTCATGATACCCGAGCCATATACCACAACATGAAAACTTCTGTCAATCAAAACCGCTTACCGAACAAATACAACCGTTCGCGGCTGTTTGAAGTTGTTTTGTTTCTATACATCCCAGCCGGATGTTAACGTGCTCATTGTCAAATGTTCACGTGCTCATTTTGGTTCTAATCATTTTAAGATAGTGTTTATCGGGCTTTTTCACCGCTGAACGCTAACCAGGGAGCCTCCTGAGCGCAAACGCACAATATCGAACAGCGAGACGAGAGGGTGTATGCATATGTCTTTGCTAAACCGCGTACAGCAGCTGCCGAAGGGCTTTGTTTGGGGCGCCGCAACCGCCGCGTACCAAACGGAAGGTTCCACGAAGGTGGCAGGCAAGGGTAAGACCATGTGGGACGATTACCTTGTCGCCCAGGGTCGCTTTTTGCCCGACCCGGCCAGTGATTTCTACAACCGCTACGAGGAGGATATCCGCCTTTCTGCCGAGCATGGACTCAACGCCATTCGTGTGTCCATCGCCTGGACCCGCATCTTCCCCAACGGCGACGATGCCGAACCCCTCGCCGAGGGCGTTAAGCACTACCACGAGCTGTTCGCCTGCTGCAAAAAGTATGGCGTCGAGCCCTATGTGTCCCTGCATCACTTTGACTCCCCCGCCGCCCTGTTCAACCAGGGCGACTGGCTCAACCGCAAGACCGTCGACGCCTATGTGCGCTATGCCGAGTTCTGCTTCCGCGAGTTCCGCGAGGTCAAGAATTGGTTCACCATCAACGAGCTCATCAGCCTCTCGCACTCCCAATACATCCAAGGCAACTTCCCGCCCAACCATCACTTTGATGTGACGAGCGGCATCCAGAGCCAGCACAACGAGCTCGTTGCCCACGCCCGCGCCGTCAACCTGTATAAGGATCTTGACGAGACCGAGCACCTGGGCGGACGCATTGGCATGGTCAACGTCCTGACGCCGGCATATCCTGCCACCGACTCGCCCGCCGACCAGCACGCCGCCGACCTGTACAACGCCTTCTACACCGACTTCATCATGGACGGCGCCTTCCTGGGTCACTACTCCGCGCGCACCCTCTCACTCATCAACGAGATTCTGCGTGCCAACAACGCCACACTTACGGTTGAGGACAGCGACATGGAGGAGCTCGCCAAGGCGGCGCCCCGCAACGATATGTTCGGCCTCAACTACTATCAGTCGGCGTTTATCGCCGCCTACGATGGCGAGTCAACCAACAGCTTTAACGGCACCGGAGACAAGGGCACCTCGTGCTTTAAGTTTAAGGGCGTCGGGCAGCAGGTCGATATGCCGGGTATCCCCACCACCGACTGGGATTGGCTCATCTACCCGCAAGGCCTCTACGACACGCTCAAGCACATCAGCGCCACCTATCCCAACCTCCCCGTCATCTATATCACCGAAAACGGCCTGGGCCACAAGGACCCCGAGCCCGACGCAAACGGCATCGTCGCCGATCCCGAGCGCATCGACTTTGTCGACCAGCACATGGAGAAGGTGCTCCAGGCGCGCGCCGAGGGCGTCGACGTCCAGGGCTACTTTATCTGGAGCCTGCAGGACCAGTTCTCGTGGGCCAATGGCTATAACAAGCGCTACGGCCTGTTCTACATCGACTTCGACACGCAAAAACGCTACATCAAGCAGTCGGCACTCTGGTACAAGGAGCTCGCCGACACTATGGCGGACGCGCAGTAGCGCATCGCCTCGCTTTCCCCCGAGAAGGGAGCGGCCCTATGCGATACAAACCCAGCCGCTCCCCTCTCTCCCCCTGGGACCGGCCCCGCCTGCACCCGGGCTTTTAGCAAGCGGGAGACCATATAGGTTTTCAACGTCCATGCCATTAAGATTTCATGCAAAGAGGAGCGTGAACTATGGAATCGATCGTTAAGTTCTTGGAGAAAGGTCAGCCGTACTTCGACAAGGTCTCTAAGAACATCTACCTTCAGGCCATTAAAGACGGCTTTTTGGCAGCAATGCCCATTATCCTGTCTTCTTCTGTCTTCCTGCTTATTTCGACCCTGCCGGGCGTTGTCGCCACGGTCGGCGGCTTTACGCTGCCCGACTGGTGGAACGTCGACGTCGTGAACTTCTGCAACAAGGTTTACAACTTCACGATGGGCGTCGTGGGCATCATGGTCGCCGGCACCACCGCAAGCGCGCTGACCGGCTCCAAGAACCGCCGCATGCCTGCCGGCAAGGCCATCAACGCCACGAGCACCATGGTCGCCGCCATGTGCGCTATGCTCATCTTGGCCGTTACCCAGACGAGTGCCAAGATCGACGGCGCCGATGTCTCGGTGTTCTTTACCGACAACATGGGCACCAAGGGCCTGCTGAGCTCCTTTGTCGCCGCATTTGCCACGGTCAACATCTATGCCTTCTGCATTAAGCGAGACATCACCATCAAGCTGCCCAAAGAAGTCCCCGGCGCCATCGCCCAGAACTTCCGCGACATCTTCGCCTTCAGCTTCTCCATCCTGTTTGTCGCCGTCATCGACGTTATCTGCCGCACCTGCTTGGCCGTCCCGTTTGCCAACGTCATCTCCACGCTGGTGAGCCCGCTGTTCGCCGCTGCCGATTCCTACGCCGGCCTCGCCCTCATCTGGTTCATGATCCCGCTGTTCTGGTTCATGGGCATCCACGGCCCCTCGGTCGTTAAGCCTGCCCTCAACGCCGCGCTGTTTGGCAACATCACCACCAACCTCGCCACGCTGCAGGCCGGCGGTCACCCCGCCCTCGCCCTGACCGAAAACTTCGGTAACTACATCGGCGAACTCGGCGGCACCGGCGCCACGTTCATTGTCCCGATCATCTTCCTGCTCTTTATGCGCTCCAAGCAGCTCAAGGCCGTCGGCAAAGCCTCTGTCGTGCCCGTGATGTTCGCCGTCAACGAGCCGCTGCTGTTCGCCGCGCCCATCATCCTCAACCCGTACTTCCTGATCCCGTTCCTGTTTGCCCCCGTGGCCAACGTCCTCATTGGTAAGTTCTTCATCGACTTTTTGGGCATGAACGGCTTTATCTATGCCATGCCGTGGGCACTCCCCGGACCGATCGGCACCTTCATCGACACCAACTTCCAGCCGATCTCTCTGGTCCTGGTTGTCGTCCTGCTGGTCGTTGACTTCTTGATCTACTACCCGTTCTGCAAGGCCTACGACAACGTCCTGTGCAAGCAGGAGGCCGAGACCCTGGCCGAAGAAGAGGCCGAGGAGACCAAGGCCGTCAAGACCGCTGCCGCCCCCGCCGTTGAGGCTCCTGTTGTCGAGACCGCTTCTGCCACTGAGGCCTCCGCAGCTCCGTCCGCCCTTAAGGGCAAGGATCTGAGGGTTCTGGTTCTGTGCGCTGGCGCCGGCACCTCTGCACTGCTCGCCAACGCGCTTAAGGAAGGCGCCGACGAGCTGGGCATCGACATTACCGCCAACGCCGGTGCCTACGGCAGCCACTACGCCATCATGGACCAGTACAACGTCATCGTCCTGGCTCCGCAGGTTCGCACCTATTACAACGAGATGAAGGCCGACACCGACCGCCTGGGCATCACGCTGCTGTCGCCCAAGGGCAAACAGTACATCGACCTCACTAAGGATCCCAAGGGTGCCGTCGCCTGGATCGAGGAAAACCTCGAGGCATAAGACGCTGACACCACCTGCCGCTTGCAGACAATAAATGGCCCGTGCATCGATGTGTGATGCGCGGGCCATTTTGTTTAGACCGCACCCGTCCTCCTGTTCATCTCAATCTGTAACATCTAGCCGAGTTTTTCGGTCCTAGCTGTTACAGATCGAGATGAACGCACAGGCCAAGCCGAAAATCTCAATCTGTAACATGTAGACCACTTTTGACCGTCTAGTTGTTACAGATCGAAACAAACGGAATAGGCCGAGCACGTCTACGCCCGCAAGTCCTTTACGCTGGAACGCTCGACCAACACGCCCGAGACGAGCGTACGGCTTCTGGAGCTCGGAGCTTCCAGACCCGCGACGACCTCGTTGAGCGCACGGACGCCCAGCTCGCGGTGGCGAAACTTCACCGACGTCAGAATCGAGTTGGGAATCGTCTTATAGAGCTCATCGTCGAAGCCGATCACGGACACATCATTGGGCACACTGAGCCCTTTGTCACGTAGAGCCATCATCACGCCGTTTGCCATGCAGTCGTTAGCAGCGAGGACCGCCGTGCAATCGGGCTTATCGGCAAGCACAAGGCCCGCGGCATAGCCACTATCCGCATTCCAATCGCCTTGCAGAGGCTCGGGCGGCTCAATGCCACGCGCCTCGAGTGCCGCACGCCAACCTTTCATACGGCACTGGCTCGACAACGACTCTTTCTTACCAGAGACGAAGTACACGTTTTTATGCCCGTGGTTCAAGAAGTACTCGCACGCCATGCGCGCGCCGCCCTCTTGGTCGTCACTGACGGTGGAGCAGGTAGGATGTTCCATCGGTGTGATAATCACCGTCTTGAGGTCTTTCGGTGCCTCAAAAGTATCAAAGTCATCGACCATCTGACGCAGGTTGAAGATCATGCCATCAACAGGCAGCTGCGACATCCTACGCGCCGCTTCGGCAAGGGTCATCTTCTCCCCCGCCCGCTTTTTGATCATCGTGAGCGCAAAGCCGCGTTCTTCGGCGGCATCTGCGATACCGTCAATCATGTCCACGGCACCGCCCGACAAGTGGAACAGCACCACGCCAATGCACCCGTAACGGCCCAACTTGAGCGAACGCGCGGCAAAGTTGGTTCGAAACCCGAGCGCCTCCATTGCGGAATGAACCTTATCGCGTGTCGACTCTCGCACGCTATCGGGCTCGTTGATCACACGCGAAACCGTCTTGAGAGAAACACCCGCAGCAATCGCCACATCGTTCATTGAGACATTTTTCTTGTCCATCGTTGCCACTACTTCTCCAGTCGGTTTTGCATCGCTTGCTTTTTGCGTTCTAGCATACACTACCTGCCCGACTGACAAATCAACCGTTTACCGGACAATATCGACCGCTCACCCGTATATCCTTGTTGCTCTTCCAAAAATGTCTTACGTTGTCATTAACGAAATGACAACGTTGTCATTTCGCAATGCCTTCCTTAAGCAGGAAGGTTTCCGGGCAGTCCTGACCATCCATCGACGACCAGTTCCATCCACATGCATCGCGCATCAAGTAGCAAAGGAGCTCTATGGACGCCATCGTAAAGATGCTCGAAAAGCATCAACCGTTCTTCGAGAAGATCTCGAGAAACATCTACCTCCAGGCCATCAAAGACGGATTCCTTGGGTGCATGCCCATCGTCCTTACCTCTTCGATCTTTCTGCTGATCGCCACCCTTCCCGGCGTAGTTGGAATCACGTTGCCCCAGCCGCTCATCGACTGGTGCAACAAGCTGTACAACTTCACCATGGGCGTCATGGGCATCATGGTTGCCGGCACCACCGCCAAGAACTTTACGGCTTCCATGAACCGTCGCATGCCCGCCGGCAAGGTGCTCAACGACGGCTCCACCATGGTTGCCGCCCAGTGCAGCATGCTGCTGCTCGCTGTTACGCAGTTCACCACCAAGTTCAACGGCTCCGAGCTTTCTGTCTTCGATTGCACCAGCATGGGTACGCGCGGTCTGTTCTCGGCCTATATCGCCGCGTTCATTACCGTGTGGGTCTATAAGTTCTGCGTCTCGCGCGATCTGACCATTAAGCTGCCCAAGGAGGTTCCGGGCGCCATCGCACAGAACTTCCGCGACATCATCCCCTTCGGTGGCGCTGTCATCATTTGCGGCATCATCGATGTGGTTGTGCGCAACCTCATGGGCGTTCCGTTCTCCGAGCTGCTTATCAAACTGCTCTCCCCGCTCTTCACTGCGGCAGAGACCTACCCCGGACTCATCCTTATTCAGGCAGCCACCGCGTTCTTCTGGTTCATCGGTGTCCACGGCCCTTCGATTGTCCAGCCGGGCATCGACCCCATCCGTCTTGCCAACCAGGCCGAGAACCTGCAGGTTCTGCTGGCCGGTGGCCACCCCGCCCACTCCCTCACCTTTAACATGTCGCTCGTGGGTGAGTTCGGCGGCACCGGCGCCACGTTCATCGTTCCGCTTCTGCTGATTCTCTTTATGAAGTCCAAGCAGCTCAAAGCCGTCGGTAAGGCCTCGATTGTTCCTGTTGCCTTCGCCGTCAACGAACCGCTGCTCTTTGGCGCGCCCATGATCCTCAACCCCTACATGCTCATCCCCTTTGTTGCCGCCGGCTGCGTCAACGTAAGTGTTGCCAAGTTCTTTATCGACAACGTGGGCATGAACGGCTTCTCCTTCGTGGTGCCTTGGGCTACCCCTGCCCCCATCGGCATCTTCATCACCACGAACTTCCAGCTTATCGCCCTGGTATTTGTCGCGATCATCATCTTGCTGGACGCCATCATCTACCTGCCGTTCTTGAAGGCATACGATAAGCTGCTCTGCGACCAGGAAGCCGAGCGCGCCGCCGAGCTGGGTCTCGAGTCCGATGGTGCTGCCACCATCGCCGCCAGCACCTCTGCGCCCGCTGTCGAGCAGGCCACCGCTGCCGTCGAGCCGACCGCCGCTGCCGCTGACAGCAAGCCTGTCGCCGATCAGCCCGAGCCCGCTGCCGATGCATCCGCTAAGAAGGATGTCGACGGTCTGAAGGTCCTCGTCCTGTGCGCCGGCGCCGGCACCTCTGCCATGCTTGCCAACGCCATCAAGGAAGGTGCCGCGCAGACCGGAGAGAACATCGCTTCCTCCGCAGGCGCCTATGGCCAGCACACTGCCATCATGGATCAGTACGACGTTATCGTGCTTGCCCCGCAGGTCCGTAGCTACTACAACGACATGAAGGCCGACACCGATCGCCTGGGCATTAAGCTGCTCGCCCCGCGCGGTAAGGAATATATCGACCTTACTCGCGACCCCGCTGGCGCCATCAAGTGGCTCCGCGAGAACCTCGACTAGTTCCTCCCTCTGTTGGTGCCCGGATCCCCAGTTCGGGCACCTCTCCCTATTCGTATCCCACAGAAAGGATGACTCATGACCAACCCCATGCAGTTCCCCGACGGCTTTGTGTTTGGCGGCGCCACCGCCGCTTACCAGGTTGAGGGTGAGACCCGCACGCACGGCAAGGGCAAAGTGCCCTGGGACGATTTCCTGGCTGCTCAGGGTCGCTTCTCCCCCGACCCCGCAAGCGACTTCTACAACAAATATCCGGTCGATATCGACTTGTGCCAGCGCTTCGGCATTAACGGCATTCGCGTCTCCATCGCTTGGAGCCGCATCTTCCCCAGTGGCACCGGCGAGATTAACCCCGAGGGTGTCGCTTTCTATCACGAGCTTTTCGCCACCTGCAACAAAGCTGGCGTTATCCCCTATGTCACGCTCGATCACTTCGATACGCCCGAGGCCTTTTACCAGAACGGCGGCGAGGGTTTCCTGACGCGCACGACCATCGACGCCTTCGTCGAGTACGCCAAGTTCTGCTTTGCCGAGTTCACCGAGGTCAAGCACTGGTTTACCTTTAACGAGATTCCCGCAACCGCCGAGGGCAGCTTTATCGTCGGCAACTGGCCGCACGGCGAGAAGTACCGCCTGGACAAGGCCTTCCAGCTCATGCACAACATGATGGTGGCCCACGCCAAGGCTGTCGTCGCCTTCCATGAGGGCGGCTTTGAGGGCGAGATCGGCATTGTCCAGAACCTGGAGCCCAAGTATCCCCTCGATCCCAACAGCGCTGCCGACTGCGAGGCGGCTCGTATGGCCGACGTCATCAACAACCGCTGGGTACTCGACGCCACCTTCCGCGGCCACTATGCAGCCGACACCATGGAGGCCGCGACCAAGCTGGCCCATATCGCCGGCGGCGAGCTCGACGTCCGCGACGAGGACATCGCCGCACTGACCGCCGCGCTCCCCTACAACGATTGCCTGGGCGTCAACACCTACAAGTGCCAGTTCCTGCGTGCCGCCGAGGGCGAAAACGACATCAACCACAATGGCACCGGCGACAAGGGCTCCTCGCGCTGGTTCCTCAAGGGCGTGGGCGAGTCATGCGTGCGCGAAGGCGTACCCACCACCGATTGGGACTGGATCATCTATCCCGAGGGCCTCTACGACCTGCTGCTCCGCATTAAGAACGATTACCCCAACTACAAGAAGATCTACATCACCGAGAACGGCATGGGCTATAAGGACGACTTCGAGGACGGCTTTATCGACGACGCCCCTCGCATCGACTACATGCGTCAGCATCTCGCGTGGATCCTCAAGGCAATCGACGGCGGCGTGAACGTCGACGGCTACTTTGTGTGGTCGCTGCAGGACCAGTTCTCCTGGACCAATGGCTATAACAAGCGCTATGGCCTGTTCTACATCGACTTCGAGACTCAGGCCCGCTATCCCAAGGCGAGTGCGTACTGGTACAAGAACGTCGCGGAGACCGGCCTGCTCATGGCCTAGTTCCCCCGCATACCCCCTGTCGGCCGCATGAGAATCCCTCCACGGGTTCGCATGCGGCCTTTTTTGTTTTGGCTCGGCCCGAGCAGGCCGTTTGTCTCGATCTGTAACATCTAGCAGAGATTTTTGGCCCCAATTGTTACAAATTGAGATGAACGGGGGCACCCGGTTCGAAATGTCTAGATCTGTAACATCTGATTCGCTTTTGGCCGTCTAACTGTTACAGATCAAGACAAAGATGATGGCTGGGTAGACAAAATCTCGATCTGTAACATCTAGTCGAGTTTTTGGGTCCTAGCTGTTACAGATTGAGACAAATGCACAGGACAATCCCCCCAATCTGTAACATCTGGTTGGTGATTTCACCCCTACCTGTCACAGGTTGAGACAATTTGATAGTGGAGTCCTCATTTACACGTCATATCGCGTAGCGCTCACGCGTTGATTCCCCACAATGACAGGAGGTAAAAGTCCTCCCGCATCGCCTGTTGGCAATCCCATAGCGTTAGCTAGCAGATGACCTGCGTGTGTTCCTCGATGGCGGCACGATTCTCGGCGGCGATACCCGGTTCGCACACCACGGCATCCAGGCTGTCCAAGCGACAGAAGGTGTAGAAGTCGCGCTTGCCGATCTTGCTGGAATCGGCGATCAGATAGCGTGAGTCGGCCTTGCTAAAGGCGAGCTGCTGGATACGGCCCTCGTCCATGTTGGACGTAGATACGTCGCCATCCAGAATGCCGTTGGCGCCGATAAACGCCGCGTCGATGCCCAACGCACGCAGGGTATCCTCGGCCGTTGGTCCCACAAAAGCGGCGGTGCGGCGACGGTACATACCGCCCACGAGGCACAGGTCGCAATCTTCGCGCGCCTCGAGCAGGTTAAACACCGAAAGCGAATTGGTCACAATGCGCAGGCGAAATGCCGGCAGCATCGAGGCCATCTGCTCAACCGTAGTGCCCGTGCCCAAAAAGATGGTCGAGCCCTCCTCGATGAGCTCAACGGCGCGGCGCGCGATCTGCAGCTTTTCCTCGGCATGCTTAGTGCGCTTTTCGCTGTGCGAATACTCATGGCGCAACATAGCATGGGGACGTCCCTGTGCGCTACGGGCGCCACCGTGCACGCGCTCGATCTCGCCCAGGCTCGCAAGTTCTTCGAGGTCGCGGCGAATCGTCATATCCGAAACGCCCAGCGCATCCGAAATCTCCTTGACCGAAACCGTGCCCTGCTCTTCGAGCAGCTGACGAACCTTATCCTGTCGCTCTGCCTTAATCACGATGAATCCTCGCCGTTCTTTGCGCGCATATCATTCAAACAGTAACGAACAAATTGTATCAGACTCGTGCGCGTCAAAAATGAACACCCGCACAGCTCCAATCATCACTTTTTTGAGAAAAATACCCCCTGCTTTAGTGGGGTGTAGTGATAATCTCGCCTGTTCGCGCTACAGTTTGTCCGAAATACCTCGATGTTAGGAACCAAATGATCACTTCCGAGCTTTTCGGCACCGCGCCGTGCGGCACCTCCGTTCATCGTTACACCCTCAACGGGCCCGAGATCTGCGTTCGCATTATGGACTATGGCGCCACCGTGCTGGGTATCGATGTGCCCGACATTCCCGGCAACGTGCGCGATGTGGTACTGGGCTTCGATAAGCTCGAGGATTACTTTGACAACCCCGCCTGCTTTGGCGCGACCATCGGCCCCGTGGCAAACCGCACCGCGGGCGCCACGATCACCATCGACGGCACGGACTGGCACATGCCGGCCAACGAAGGCGTCAACAACCTGCACAGCGATCTTGAGCATGGTCTGCACAAGCGCGTATGGGACGTTGAGCTCGACGAGACTCACAACGCCGTGCGCATGACCACCTCGCTTAAGGATGGCGAGCTGGGCCTGCCCGGCAACCGAACCTTTACGGCTGTGTTTACCGTTACGCGCACCGGCGTCTTCCGCATCGAGTATGGTTGCGAGAGCGACCGCGCCACCTACGTGTCCATGACCAACCACACGTACTTTAACCTTGCCGGCCATAACGCCGGCATGGACTGTGAGCACTTCTTTATCGCCAACGCTGCCCACTACTTGCCCATTAACGAGCAGAACATCCCCACCGGCGAAATCGCTCCGGTCGAGGGAACACCGTTTGACTTTCGCGAGCTGCGCCCCGTCGCACCCGGCATGGAGGCCGACGACCCGCAGATTAAGCAGGCCCGTGGCTACGATCACTGCCTGTGCATCGATGGCTATCAGTACGGCCGCAACCTGCGTCGCGCCCTACATGTCGAGGAGATGTGGACCGGTCGTGAGCTGGACTACTACACCACCGCCCCGGGCGTGCAACTCTACACCGGCAACTGGCTGGGCGACGAGCACGCCAAGGACGATGCCAACTATGGTTGGGGCGCCGGCTTTGCCCTCGAGGCCGAGATGTACCCCGACACGCCGCACCAGCCGCTGTTCCCGCAGGGCATTGTGGGCCCGGGTCATCCCTACAGTAATGTGATCGAGTACCACTTTATGAGGCACTAAGCCCATAACACAACATATCGCACAGCAGCGCCCGCCGGCACACCGCCGACGGGCGCTGCTTCATGCCTAAATCCTTCTTTTCGATGCCACCGAATTGGTGACATAACAAAACTATGCCGAATTACTACGATGAACCCACTATGTCCGACCACGCGCTGGTTTATAAAAAATTAGCAGCTCGTTTACCTGCGGTTTTATTCTCTGCAAATTTGGCATGCTCGGCGATAAGCAATTCATCGTAGAAAACCGGCATAGTTTTGGCGGACAGCGCCACACAGATCCCCTACGAAGGCAAAATGATCCGTTTTCCTCCGTCCCCAAGGGATCAGTTGAACAGATTGCCGATGGGATCGGGGGCGGAACTGGGGAGATAGCGGATTTCTAGCTCTATACCGAGCTTTTGCAACTCTTTGAAGGCGGCGATGTCTGTATCGCCTACGGCAACGGCAGGCGTTGCAGAGCGCTTGCCCTCCCCCGCCCGCATATGGCCGATACTAATCTTGGTTATTGGCACACCGCCCTTAACCAGCGCGAGCGCATCGGAGGGTGAGGCCACCATGATCAGAATCAATTGGCGAGGCGTTGCGGTATGAATGACGTCGATGGTCCTTTGCACCGAGAAAAACCGCGTCCAAACGCCTTCTGGCGCCGCCACCCTCATGGGTGCCCATTGGCGCGAATCTGCCGCGATCTCATCGTTGACGATTAGGACAAGGTTGGAACCCACGGCTTCGTTCCACAGCTCAACGTCTTGTCCGTAAATGAAACGGTCATCGATACGCGTGAGAAGGATCTTGGGTTGAGCCATGGCTGCCCCATTCTGTTTGAGACCCATACGAGCGGGACGTCGACCACCAACTCAACAGCTGGTCAAGCGCCAGATGGACGCCGCAGACATCGCGCCTCTAATATTAGTGCATTTAAAGTGAGAAAAGCCATCAGAACCCTTGCGCGGATGTGCGATGTCCCGTATCATAGACAGCCGTTGACGCCTCAGTTGCGTCACCACATGGCCGCCAGCGTAGCTCAGTTGGTAGAGCACCGCTCTCGTAAAGCGGGGGTCACCGGTTCGAGCCCGGTCGCTGGCTCCATTGCACAAGATAGCCGCCTTCGGGCGGCTTTTTTGTTGCCGATTTTGAGTGCGTGCGTGCCAATCCACGTATCGTAACGGCCTCAACCCCCCTACTCAAAAACAGAAAGCCCCGCCAACCGCAATCCCCAAAGGAACCGCGATCAGCGGGGCCCAAGCGCATTCCTCCAAGGGATAACGCTCGCAAAACGAACAGCTCAGCCGAGCGGCTCGTTACTCCTCCCAGTAAGCGTCTGCAAGCAGCTTAAAGCAGATCTTCTTGACCGGCTGCGCGCCATCGCCCGGGAACTCGAGCGTGGGCATGTGAGGCTCGCCGGCAACAAACAGCGCAAACTTGTCGTCAGCAAGATCGCCGGCGATCGAGGCGTCGGAATCGACCAAATCGTAGTCGTCCTTCTCGTCAAACTCCTGAACCAGCGTCAGGCTGCCCGTGGCAACCTTAAAGGCCTCGCGACCCTCGACGTCGATCTGCAGGTCGTGATAGCGCTGATGCGTCTCGTAGTGGGCCTCGGCTTCGGGACGCGTCGTGGGAGCCATGACGTTCGCAAAGACCTTGTCGCCCAGAATCGAATGGCTGCCGACCTCGAGCTTCGCCGGATCGTTCTCCTCGAGCCAGTCGATCAGCACGTCGAGGCCCTTGAGCATTCCACGGTACTCCTCGATATCGCCCAATGCACCGTAAATCATCTAAATCCCCTCTCGGATCGTTTCTTTGGCGGCTACTCGGCAAACGCATTACCGACGCTGTTGCCACCCACATGCGTCTCGACCAGGGTAAGGTCGGGATTGAACACGACAGTGTCGGCGTCGCGCCCCGGCATAATGCTACTGCACTTGTCGTCGACATGAGCTAGCAACCGATGCCGGGGCCGCAGCACAAGCTCCTACAGCTCGGTCACGACAACGCCGTTGTAAACCTCGTCCCAACGGTCCATGACCAGATGGCCGGTCATGGGATCCATGGCATTGAGTTTGCCGCAGGTGTTGGCGGTACGCAGCACCGTCTCGTCGTCGGCGCCGGCAGCAATCGCATGTGCGAAGCCGGCAATGGTCGAATCGCCAGAGCCCGTAGCGTTAACGGCGGGGATATCGGGGGTCTTAGCGCGGAACGCACGGCCATTGTGGAAGCCAACTGAGCCGGCAGCGCCCATGGATACGACGACCCAGGGGATATCGGAGAAGCGGGCGTCAGAGGCGAGCGCGGAACGGAGCTCGTCCACATCGTCGGTGGTAAAGCTCGTGCCCAGAAGGCCGTTGATCTCGGTCAGGTTAGGCTTGACCAGCTCGGGCTTAATTTCGGACTTAAGGGCGGCCTCGAGCGAAGCACCCGAGGTATCGAGCAGCACCTTGGCGCCGGCGTTCTCGGCAATGCCCGTGATCTTGGCATAGTAGTCTGCCTCGACGCCGCGGGGCAGCGAACCCGAGATGGTAACGACGTCGGCCTTACCCGCAAGCTCGGTAAACTTGGCGGTAAAGGCATCGAGCTCCTCGGGGGCAATCGTCGGGCCGCTCTCGAGCAGCTCGGTCTGGTTACCGGCATGAAGGATGTTAAGGCAAATGCGAGTCTCGCCCTTGATGGGCACAAAGTCGTTGTTAATACCGTTGGCGTCCATAAGCTCAGCCATGTAGGCGCCCATGTGGCCGCCGAGCAAACCGGTTGCCACAACGTCGTCGCCCAGCTGACCCAGCACACGGGCCACGTTGAGGCCCTTGCCGCCGGCGGTCTTTTCGGGCGTCACACGGTTGACGTCGTCGATAACGAGCTCATCGAGCTGATAGCGCGTATCAACAGACGGGTTCATCGTAACGGTGAGGATCATTTTTAGCTCCTTATCTCGCAGGCTCCTTGTGCCTCGCGATACGAGTCGACAAAACGGAATTACAGAATCTCAATCGTGAACGAGCGAACGACGGTCTCCTTGGGCTTGGCGACAAGGCAGCCGCGCTTATGCTCAAGCACGTCGTCCTCATCGGAGCAGGTCGAAAGGCCGCCCCAAGGCTCAACCGCCACAAAATCGCCCTCGGGCTTGCTCCACACAATGAGATACGGAAAGCCCTCGAAGCTCAGGCGGACGCCCTTGTCCTCGCCCTTCTTGGAAAGCGTGACCTGACGGCTCTCGAGCACGTCAAAGATGGTCTCCGCAAAATCGAAGAGCTCATGCGACAGAGGCAGCGTCTTTCCCACCATGGGGTTCTTGGAGCGCCTGTCCACATCAATCAAGCCAGTCGAAGGGACAGCGGTGCAAAGCTCCGCAGCCTCGTCCTTCTCAAAGCGCAGCTCGTAGTCCGTATAGGCCTCGCCCTCATCGAGCGGACACCTAAAGCCGGGGTGTCCACCGATAAAGAACGGCATGTCCTCGGTGCTCTCGTTGGTAACCTCATAGGAAACGCGCACGGCGGCGTCCTCGAGCGTATAGCGGGCGACAAGTTTAAACGGATACGGATAATCGCTCAGCAATGCAGCGTTATCCTCGGATGCCAGGCACATAGCCAGCTCGTTTGCGCTTTGACTCAACAGCTTCCACTCCTGCTTGCGCGCAAAGCCGTGGCGGGCGAGCTTCACATGATGCCCGGCAAACGTCATAGCGTTACCATCGCGCAGGCCTCCGCAAATCGGAAAGCAGACCGGCGCCTGGCCGGACCACACCGCGGGATCACCCTGCCACAGATACTCGCGTCCGTCAGCCTCAATCGAGGTAAACGAGCCGCCAGCCGTGGAAACCTTGATAGAAATCGAATCGTTGGAAAGAGCGTATTCCATTATCCATCCTTTCGGACAACTGCTTTTTTTCATGCAAGCGCCCGTCTCAATCCTAGTCAGAGGACAAACCCGCGCGCTCGTCGATGTGTCCGGTATCCCGACCATACAACGGGGTACCATACAAACATTGACGTCATTACAGCTGAAAGGCCTTCTTATGCGAACCATCATCCTTTATGCCTCACGCCACCACGGCAATACGAAAAAGCTCGTGGACGCCATCGTCGAGGCGCACCCCGAAATCGATACTCTCGACGTGAAGTCACTCGGGAAAAACGAGTACCCCGACCTGCACGAATATCATCTGATCGGCGTCGCCACGGGCATCTATTACTCCGAGATCGACAAAGATATGGCACGCGTGCTCACTAACGTGCTGCAGCCGCAGGACAAGGTGTTTGGCCTTATGACCTATGGCGGCAAAAACAAGTGGTACGGCAAGGATATCGATGGCATCTGCCGCATGAGGCAGGCCATCTTTATGGGTGTCTACGGTTGCCCCGGCTTTGATACGTGGGGGCCGTTCAAACTCACCGGCGGTGTCCAAAAGGGACACCCGACCGCTGAAGAAATTAAGGGCGCCGTCGACTTCTTCGACAAGATCGAAGACGAGTACGGCGACATCATCGTCGAAGAGTATGCCAAGCGCGAGAAGCGCCTAGCCTACGAGAAGGAGCATCCTGCAGGAGGCCTGGTGGCCGGCGTCAAGCGCACGGCAAAGAAGATCGCTAACAAGCTGTAACTGTAAAGGTGCTTTTGAGCGTTTAACCCATACGGCGGGTCCGAGCAGATTCGGGCCCGCCGTCTTTTTCTATCGTTACTCGGTAAAGGCGTTGCCGACGCTCTGGCCGCCAACATACGTCTCGACGAGGGTGAGCTCATGGTCGAACACGACAAAGTCGGCGTCGCGACCCGGCATGATGCTGCCGCACTTATCCTCGATGTGTGCAGAGCGAGCCGGTACCTCGGTTGCCATGCGGATGGCGATATCGGCGCTGGCGATGCCCCAGTCGACGATGTTCTTGACGCCCTGGGCAAGCGTGAGCACCGAGCCGGCAATGCTCTTGCCGTCGGCGAGCCAGCACAGGTTGTCCTTCATGATGACGTCCATGCCGCCGCTGGTGTAGCTGCCCTCGGGCATGCCGCCGCAGCCAAGGCAGTCGGTGATGAGCACCGTGTGCTGCCAGCCCTTTGCCTGCAGCAGCGCCTTGATGGCGGCAGGGTTCACGTGCTTGCCGTCACAGATGATCTCGGCATAGGTCTCGGGCGTGGACATGGCGGCACCCACGACACCGGGCTCACGGTGATGCAGCCCGCGCTGGCCGTTATAGGTATGCGTAAAGCAGCTGGCACCGGCGTTGATGGCGGCGATGCACTCATCGTAGGTGGCGTCTGAGTGACCGATGCTGGTCACCACACCCTTGGCGTTCAAAGCAGCCGCATAAGCAGCGGCACCGTCGCGCTCGGCAGCCATGGCGCTCTTAACGATGCGACCACCCGCAGCCTCCTGCCACTGGTCGAAGACCTCCTCGGAGGGATCGATAAGATAAGCGGGGTTCTGCGCGCCCACGTGCTTCATGGTAAAGAAGGGGCCCTCCAGGTAGATGCCCTGAATGCGAGCACCGCAGAAGTCGGGGCCGCGACCCTCGTCAGCCTGGGCGATGGCGGCGCAGGCGTCCTTGATCTGCTCGACGCCATCGGTGAACGTCGTGGGCAGCCAGCTGGTGGTACCGCGACGGGCAAGCTCGGTCGAGCTGATATCGATGCCCTCGGGATCATTATCGGTAGTTGAGTGGTTGTAGAAACCATGGATGTGAGTATCGACCATACCCGGTGCGATCCACGATCCCGTGTAGTCCTTAATCTCGCAAGAGGGCTCGTCGGCCTGCCAGGCGCCAAAGACGCCATCCTCGACCATAAGATAGCCGCCCAGTTGCGGGCCTGCCGGCAAGAAGAACTTGTCAGCCTTAATTGCGTACGTGCTCATATGCACTCCTTGCTTCTAAAGCAGTTGACTGTGGTGATGCTTATACCCAGCTCACGTAAAACAAAAAGCGCCCGCCCGCCGTTATGAGCGGACGGGCGCCCTTACAGGGGGACGCGATTAAGCGGTGAAGGGGTGAATCGTCACGCCCTTAACCACGCGGTTGACCGTGCCGGTGGGGCTCGGCGTATCGGGCGTGTTGCCCACGCGCACGGAGTTGAGCAGGCTGATAGCCTGAGCAAACATCACGAACGGCAGTGCAAGGTAGCCCTCGGGAAGTGCCTCGTAGCCCTTAAAGGTGAAGGACTCACCCTCGTAGACGGTGGCACCTTCCTGCTGAACGGCGATGGTGTGCTGAGCGATCTCGTCGCCACCGATCTCGTTGAGGATGTCGATGTCGTACTGACGGGTGTAGGCGTCGTTGTTGACGAACACGAAGACGAGCGTCTTATCGTCGACGAAGGACTTAGGTCCGTGACGATAGCCCATGGAGGTGTCGTAGGAAGTAGCGACCAGACCGTGAGCAAGCTCGAGGATCTTGAGCTGGCTCTCCTGGGCAAGGCCACCGAAGGAGCCAGAACCCAAGTAGGTCACGCGGTTGAAGTCGCCAGCCAGGTAATCGGCGATCTCAGGCTCACGGGAGATGACCTCCTCGCCCATCTTGGCAATCGTCTCGACCCACTCGGCCTTCTGCTCGTCAGAGGCAGTGTCAAAAATAAGGGTGGAGAGCAGGGTCATGCAGGAATAAGAACCGGTCATGGCGAAGCCCTTGTCGTTGGCGCGCGGGATGAGCAGCGTCAGCGCGTTGGGATCATCGGCAGACTCGACGGCAAGCTTGCCCTCGGGAGCGCAGGTGATGTTGAGGAACTTGACGTTGTGGACGAGCTCCTTGGCAACGGCAACGGCGGCAAGGCTCTCGGGGCTGTTGCCAGAGCGGGCAAAGGAAACCACGAGCGTGGGATCCTCGGCGCGCAGGAAGTCGCGCGGGGCACTCACGATGTCGGTCGTGGCGATGGGCTTAAAGTCGTAGAGATCAGTGTTGCCAGCGTGACGCAGGTACGGGGCGCAGGTATCGCCAACGTAGTCGGACGTACCGGCACCGGTGAAGACAACGGACAGACGACCCTCGCCCATAGCGCGAGCCTCGGCCAGGAAGGCCTCGATGGCCTCCTTGTTCTCGCGATAGATGTTGAGCGTATCACGCCAAAGCTCGGGCTGCTGAGCAATCTCGGCCGTGGTGATCTGGGCGCCGAGCTCGGTGAGCTCCTCGACACTCTTCTCGAACATTTCTAATACCTCTCTCTAGAAGTAATCCTCTGACGTGCAATTATACACTTCGGTTGGTTATCTGGTAGTAACCAGTTAAATGCAAAGAATCACCATATGGATACGATGCGAACACTAGTTACTACGCTGGTGATAAACCTTGTATTTAAACTGATCGGCACGAGCAACCGAGAGCGTATACTCCACAACCTCGTTTGACTCGTTATACGTAGTCCTGACCAAATCGAGCACAGGCGAGCCCTCGACAATTCCCAAAAGGTGGGCATCGGTGGGACGGGCTATGCTCGCATAGAACTCCTCTTCGGCCACGCGAATCTTTTGCTGAAAGTCCTGCTCAATCACATCGTAAAGCGGCTTACGCTCCAGCAGCGGTCGCTTTAGGGACAGAAATTGACGAACCGGTAGATAGCTGCGTTCGACCATCATGGGCATGTTGTCAGCAGAACGAAGGCGCTTGAGCTTAAAAATGCGATCACCGATGCGCAATCCCATATGCTCGGCCAGATTCTTATCGGCCTCCATCTCGCAAAACTCGAGAATCGTGGTCTCGGGTTCTCGACCCATCGCGCGCATCTGCTCGGTAAAGCTGTAGGACTGCATAAGATTGGTTGCTTTTGCCGAACGGTCGGTCACAAAGGTACCGCGACCGTGCTGCCGAACAACCAGTCCTAAACGCTCCAGTTCCTGCAGAGCCAGGCGTACCGTAGTGCGCGAGAGACCATAGCGCTCCGAAAGTTCGCGCTCGGAAGGAATCATGTCACCGGCGCGATATTCATGGTCAATCTTTTCGGTCAGAATATCGACCAGCTGATCGTACAGCGGTTGCTTACGCGCTCCGATCGCCATCCTATCCTCCCTTTTGCTCGAATTCGGCTAACTACCTAGGGTGTTATGCATTATCTGTCTGCCACACCCGAATCATTAAGAAAACAAAAGCCGCGCGCTCTTTCGAGCACGCGGCTTTTAACATACACATGGCTTAAGGGGTCGGGGTGTGAGCCGCGTAGGGACACACCCCTCAAGCTAGAGCCTTACCAGATGCTCGGCCAGAGACCAAGCGGGCCAGCGCCCAGGATGCCAAGGACGAAGAGCAGGAGAATGCCCTTGGTCGGGGTCCAGCTGTGCTTAGCGAACATGTAGTAAAGCAGCAGCGTAAGCATAAGCGGGACGAGCTTCGGGACGATGGTGTTGAGGGTGTCGGCAACAGAGAAGTTGACCGGATCCTCGGTAACGGTGCCGTAGGTCACGGACTCCATGCCGTTACCCAAATCGGTGACGCCGCACTCGACAGCGTTGCCGTCGGCATCGGAAGCGGTAAGGGCGTTGCCGTCCTTATCGGTCATGGCGATGGTACCGGCCTCAGCGGTCTCGGTATCGATGCCCTCCATACCGGTGAAGTTCTCGGCCTCCTTCTCGGAGACGATCACGGTAGTAGCGGAGAGGCCACGGGTGGTGCCGTTGGGGATCTGGAGGTTAATCTGGGTGCCACCCATGGTGACGACCAGGCAACCGACGACGAAGACGCCCATGATGGAAGCGGCACGCGTGAAGGCCTGCATGTTGGCGGTCAGAGCGTCAATAGCGCTGGTGCCAAGCTTGTAGGACCAGTTCATGAGCCAGAAGCGCAGAGCGAACTGGACGACGTTGAAGATCACCAGGAAGATGATCGGTGCAGCGGCGTTGCCGTTGATGGCCATGTTGGAGGTGATGCCGGCCGTGATAGGCACGAGCGTCAGCCAGAACAGGGCGTCACCGATACCACCGAGCGGGCCCATTGCGGCGACGCGGACGGCGCGGATCGTGGGGATGTCAACCTTGTTCTGCTCGAGCGAAAGCACGATGCCCATAACAAAGGTGACAAGGAACGGGTGGGTGTTGAAGAACTCCAGGTTGTGGCTCATGGAAGCCGCGAGGTCGTTCTTGTTGGTGTGGATCTTCTCCAGACCGGGGATGATGGAGTAGAGCCAGCCAGCGGCCTGCATGCGCTCGTAGTTGAACGATGCCTGCAGGAAGCAGGAGCGCCAAGCCATCTTGTTGAGGGTCTTCTGGTCGAGCTGCGGAGCAGGAGTGAGATCCTCGTAGTGCTCCGGGATCACATACTCATTAGATGCCATCTTCGAAGTCACCTCCGTCAGAAACAGCTGCACCCTTCAGCTCGGTCTGCTGCTGGAAGTCCCAGAAAGCGATGCCGAAGCCGATGAGAGCGAGGATGAGCAGAGCAGGGGTTGCCAGCGAATCGTTGGCAACGGTGATGAGCGCGAGGCCAAAGCCCATGAGGAAGAAGCCCCACATATCGCGGTTCATCATAACCTTGAGCAGGACGGCGAAGCCGACGAAGCGCATCATGCCGCCTGCAGCGGACAGACCGGTCTGCAGCCAAGTCGGGATGGCAGAAGCGATGGTCTGACCGATGGTAGCGCCAGCGATGAAGAACAGGGTGACGACGACAGCGAAGATCAGGCCGAGCAGAGCCATGGCGAAGTAGTTCAGGCGCTCGATGCCCTTGGTGTCCGCGTTGTGAGCCATGTTATCGGCCGTGGACATAAGCGGGGACATAAGCGTGAAGACCAGGGTAACGCCAAGCTGGCCAAGCAGAGCGAACGGAATGGCGAGGCCGACTGCCGCGTTGGGCTCGAGGCCCGTGGCGATAGCGAGAATGGCTGCCATGATGCCGCCGATGACGGCGTTAGGCGGCTGAGCGCCTCCGATCGGCATGTTGCCGATCGTCATGAGCTGATAGGTACCACCCACGAGAAGACCGGTGTTGAGGTCGCCAAGGATAAGACCGATGACGGCGCCGGTGACGATGGGCTGATAGAGAGACTCGAGGAAGTCAAACTGGTCGATTGCCGCGATGAACGTGACGACGAAGACCAGAGCGATCTGGATGATCGAGTATTCCATCTTGCTCCTCCTTTCAAAATGTATGTACGCACTTTGGATTTCACGTACAGAACGTCAGGGTTTCACTCCTGACAACGTGGATCACGAGGATTACGAGAAGAGCTTGCTCGTGTCCTCAACAGGCGTGCTCGGAACGCGCCTGATCTCCAACTCCACCCCCAATTCCTGCAGCTCTTTAAACGCAGCGACATCCTCGTCGTTAACTGCGACGGAGGTGGCGACTTGGCGCTTTCCTTCCGACATGTGCATGTTGCCGATGTTTACCTTCTTTATAGGCACACCGCCCTTGACGAGCGTAAGCACGTCTTCCGGTGTTTCGGCCACGATGAAGATCTTCTGGCGCGGGCTCGCCTTGCCAATGACGTCGATGGTCTTCTGCAGAGAGAAGAAACGCGTAGCGACGCCGGCGGGAGCGGCCATCTTCATGAGGTTCTGGCGCATGGTGTTGGACGCCACGTCGTCGTTGGCGACGAGGATGAGGTTGGAGCCCAGGGTGGAGTTCCACTGGGTGGCAACCTGACCATGAACCAGTCGGTTATCGATGCGGGTAAGAAGAATGTTGGGTTCTGCCATGTTGATCAGCTTCCTTTCGTTATTTGCTGACGACAGTTACTTGATCTCCTGAATCGCGTAACGCGAAACATCTACGACGGCTCCGGATCGGACTTTGATCTGGACCTTCTCGCCTTCGATGCCTTTGACGGTTCCGTAGATACCGCCGGCGAAAAGAACCTCTTGACCCGGCTTGAGCCCGGTGTGCAGCTCCTTGAAGTACTTCTGCTTCTTCTTCATGTTGATTTGCGACCAGATGGTGTAAATCAAGCCCATGATGACAAGCAGGCCTAAAAGGGCGACCGAGGAGCTCAGGACGTTGGCTCCGAAATCGGCCATTAGATGCCGTCCTCGTCGCCGAAGATATCCTCTTCCTCGGAGCCGGCAACGGATGCGACCGTCTGGGCGGTGACGCCCGTCTGGCCAACGGTCACGGCCTGCTCGCCAAGCTCGGCGAGCGTGGCATTGCCGCGGAGGAACAGAAGCTCAATAACCATGGGAAGGTTGGTGCCAGTCAGAACCTCGACGTTGTCGACATCCTGGGCAATCATCATCGACTGGTTGAACGGGGTGCCGCCAAGCAGGTCGGTAAAGACGAGCACGCCATCGCACTCCTCGCGCATGGCGGTAATAGCGGCGCGGAGATCATCACCGTAGGAAGCAGCCTGGTCGCCCTCAAAAGGAACGACGGTAAAAGCGGGCTGGTCGCCGGCAACCATAGCGATAGCGCTAGCTAGGCCGGGTGCGAACTGTCCATGACCGGTAAGAATAAAGCCAACCATTCAAATTTCCCTTCCGAAGGTGTGTACAATCTGAGTCCGATGATTTTCGGAAGCCAGCGGGCGCTCGCCCTTAAAGCTTCTTAGAAAGCGTTCTTTGAAGACCAGTGGTTTCTAAACTGGTAGTAACCACGTGACGTGTTGTTGTCACTATATCACCCCAGAAGAGGTCGCTTTCGTTGATTCATACGGTAAAACGTTTTTGCACCGCTCACGGTGATATTTCGACCGTTTACCGGTCGTTAACACTTCTACCTGCGGTTTTGAAACCGTTTCGAAATGCTTTGGCAAAAGATCGGAACTTTTCCTGTCCCTAAACAACGCAGGGCGGCTAAAAATAGCGTGTAGAAAAATTGCAGGTCATTGTGAAGATATGTGAATTGGTCTTTTTGACTTAATACCAGTTAGAACCAGTTTTGAGATTATCGGTGAACGGTAGTTTTCGACCGTTCACCGGTTACTTGCAATCGTTTGCAGTTGTTTTCCCATATGAATCGGGGAACCCGATGAAGCACTTATGCGATCACGGAAAGTTTTGACATTTGTCCTCATCCCCCGCGCGCCAAACTCCGACACCCAAAATGAGCCATAGCTCTCGCTATTCGTCTCACAAACATTACTTACTCTAATCTGTAATTGTTTATCGTTTATCATTAAATATGATATAAGATACAAGTATCATCCAAGACATTGGTTGGAGGAGCTATGATCCGCTGGAACGTATCCAAATCGAATGAAGCCATCGACCGTGAACAGGCAATAGCCGATCTGAGGAAGCTCACTCGCATCTGCAAATGGGCCACAATCTGCACCACCGTGGCGCTCGCTCTGGGACTTCTCGCAGTCATTGCGATTGACCTTCTACTCGTATTGCCTAGCCTCTCCCAAGGGTCGTGTCTCCAATCCGTAGAACTTCAAGGCGGCGAAGGGCCGTGCCTGGCTATCGTCGGTACCGATGCGCAGACCCCACTTATGCTCGTCGCACACGATGGTCACACTGCCATAGGGAGCCTCTTGATGACATGCCTCGCGCTTACCATCGCGCTAAGCGTGCGCAGGCTTTTCTTCAACATTGAAAAGGAAGGCAGGCCCTTTGACCTTGAATGTAACCACACACTTCGTCGAGTAGGACATTTATTCCTTATCGGCGGCGTTGCCGTGAGGCTTCTTGGTGCCGTAATCACGGGAATAATACTCTCAGGATTTGGCGGCAGCTTTACGGATGCGTTCGTCGGCCAGTTATTCGAGCCCTCCATGCTCTTTGCAGGCCTGATTATTTGCCTGATTGCCAGTATCTTCCGCTACGGGTATATCCTGCAAAAACAAGATGACGAGTTGCTCTAGGGGGAATCCATGATTATTCTGCGGCTTGACCGCATGCTCGCCGAACGCAAGATCTCATCCAAAGAGCTTGCGGAACGCGTGGGCATCTCCCAGGTCAATATGTCACGCATTAAGACGGGCAAGGTTTCTGCCATACGTTTTTCAACTCTTGACGCGATATGTCGGGCACTCGACTGCCAACCGGGCGATGTACTGGAATATATATCCGACGATGAAGCCGATAGCCTTTTTGGACTTAAAGATGAATAGCCATAATTAAGCCGCCAATCACGCCCTCAACGCAAAAAGTCCGCCAGAACGACTTCCGTACTGGCGGACTTTCTGCTGTCTATCGGCTAGATGCTCGATGAGCCGTGCGACTCTTTACGCAAACAGGCCGTAGATGCTGATGTTGGCCTTGGCGTAGAGGCCGTTAGCATACTCGGTCCACTTGGAGCTGGCGCTCGAAGCCTGCGAAGAGTACTGCTGGTAAGCAGTGTAGTAGGCGGTCATGGCCTGCTTATAGGTGGCGCTATCGGCCGTAAAGGCATCGTCGGCAAAGGCCTTAGCGTAGGTGCCGTTCTCGTCCTTCCAGGTACCCTTCGAGCTATCCCACTCGTCGCCGGCAAGGTTGATGATGTAGTCGGCGTAATCCTTGCTCGCGGTGTCCTCATTGCCGTCAGAAGGCTCGGTCGGAGCGGTCGGCATGCTTGCGGAGCTATCGCCCACCTTCTTCTTGTAGAGCTTCTGCAGCGTCGCGGACTGGCGGACGATCTGCTTGGCCTGGTCCTTGGACACGCCATACTGCGTGGCCATGGTCTTGTAGTCCGAAGTGCCGATGGATTCCTCGGCGTACTGCTTCATCTCCTTAGAGGAGACGGTAATGCCCTCGTCCTCGGCAGCGTCGAGCAGGATCTTGTTGCGCACGTAGGACAGGATGACGTCGGCAGAAGGAGCGGTGTAGTTGCCATCGCTATCCTTGACGGTGTCGAGGCTGTACTGGCTCTCGATGGCCTCGCGCGCGGTGATGTCGCTCTTCTTGCCGTTGTAGCTATAGCTTGCCACGGTCGAATCGAGCTGGTCCTCGGTCAGGGTCGACGAGCCGACACCCTTGCCGCCAAAGCCGCCATTGCCAATAAAGAAGCCGACCACGGCGGCGATCACGACGGCAACCACAAAGGCGGCAATCATCGTCTTCTTGTGCCTGGATGCATGGTCGTCTTCATCGGAACCCAGAATATCGTCGTCCTCATCCTGGGCCTCGGGCATCAGATTCTCGTCAGCGGCATCCGCGGCAATCTGAGCCTCCAGTCGGGCGTCCTCCTCCTCGGCCGTCGTGCCGGCGGCAATGTGCTCGGCAGACGTACCGGCGACCAGATCGATCTTCTCGTCCTCGTCACCGTCGGGGCCTTCGCCGCGCTCGATGATCTGGATGCCGTCGATCTCGTCCTTCTCGTCCTTCTTTTGAATCAGACCCATATCAGTTACTCCTTGTTAGGAAACATAGTCTTCAATAGAATACGCCCGACAGAGTGCCGGGCGTATTGATTCTTAGGTTATACGCAAACACTTAAGTACTATTTAGGCGTTTGCAGCGTGCCTACCTTAGGCCAGGTGCGCGATAACGGCATCGGCAAAGGCCTGCGTGCCCACGGCGCCCTCGACGGAACCGGTCTGGGCACGGCGCACGTCGCCGGTAACCTGCTCGCCCTCGTCGAGCGTGGCAGATACGGCGGCGCGAATGCGATTGGCAGCGTCGTTCTCGCCCAGGTGATCGAGCATCATCGCAGCAGAGAGAATCTCGGCCGTGGGGTTGGCGATATCCTGGCCAGCGATATCGGGCGCGGAGCCATGCGTTGCCTCGAAGATGGCGCAGTCGGCACCGATGTTGGAGCCGGGGGCCATACCCAGGCCACCTACCAGGCCGGCGCACAGATCGCTGACGATATCGCCGTACAGGTTGGGCAGCACCAGGACATCGAAGTCGTTGGGGTTCTGGACCAGGCCCATGCAGGTGGCGTCGACGATCTTGTCGTTGAACTCAATATCGGGATAGTTGGCGGCCACCTCGCGCGCAACGCGCAGGAACAGGCCATCGGTCGCCTTCATAATGTTGGCCTTGTGCACGGCCGTCACCTTTTTACGGCCGCAGCGGCGGGCGTACTCAAAGGCGTACTCCACAATGCGGCGGCTCTTGGCGATGGAGATGGGCTTAATTGAGATGGCGGAATCGGCGGCGAAGGTCTTCTGACCCGAGCGCTCGACAAGCTGTGAGAGCTCCTCGACCTCGGCAGCGCCCTCATCGAACTCGATCCCGGCGTAGAGGTCCTCGGTGTTCTCACGCACGATGACCAGGTCGACGTCGCGGAAGCGCGAGCCGTCGCCCGGCTGCGACAGGCAGGGGCGCACGCAGGCGTACAGGTCGAAGTGCTTGCGCAGGGCCACGTTAACGCTGCGGAAACCCGTGCCGACCGGCGTGGTGATGGGGCCCTTGATGGCAACCTTGGTCTCGGCGACCGCATCGAGCACGTGCTGGGGCAGCGGCGTGCCAAACTCGTCCATGACGCCGGCACCTGCCTCCTGGACGTTCCAGTTGATCTGGACACCGGTGGCCTCGACCACGCGGCGCATGGCCTGCGTAATCTCGGGACCGATACCGTCACCGGGAATCAGGACTACATCGTGCGCCATAATCTGTTACTCCTCGTCTTCGGCGTCGTCAGATTTTTTAACGCTAGCACGCTTCTTCTTTTTGGAGAGATCCAGGCCAAAACGTTTAACAAGCATTTCGCAAATCTCGCTCGAACGGGCCTTGAGATAGCTGCCCTTGCCGTTCTCGGCGTCGAACTTAAGGCGCAGCGCAAGCTTCTCGGCGACCTCGGCGTCGATCTCGCCCTGGCCAAACTCGTACAGGCAACCGAGCATATCGCGATACTCAAGGTCGCCGTGGTAGCACTGGATGGCCTCGTCTAGGATGGGCCAAGCCTCGCGTGAACGCTCAGCACTCGTGGCGCCCCACACGCACAGCAGGCGGAAGGCGGCATAGCGCAGCGTGGAGGAAATCTCGTCGAACAGTGCGGTCTCGGCGCCCTCAAAGGCATCGCCCAGCTGCTCGGGGCAGGTGGTGGCGAGCGCCGTCAGGGCATCGAGGGCCTCCCAGCGGGTCTGAGCCTCGGGGCGGTCGAGCGCCTCGATCAGCGCGGGCACGCAGGGCACCACGCGCTGCGGATCGCGCTCGGCAAGCAGGTGCAGCACGCGGGCGGCAAACTGGCGGATACGGCGCGTGGGGCAGCCGAGCTCCTGGACCAGGCGGTCGACGGCATTCTCGTTCTCCTCTGCCAGCTGAAGCTGTGCCAGCTCCTCGTCGGTGAGCTGTTCGTCTTTGTTTTCTGCCATAGTTACCTCTTCTTACTATTTCTTAGCGTGCTTGCCAGCACCCTTGCTGTCATCGGTGACCGAGATGAGCTGTCGGTCGGCAGCGCCATTACGACGCGCACGGCGGCGTTCCTCGGCATCGCCCGCGTCGGCGGCGGCGCGGTGTGCCTTGTTGACGTTAAAGACCTCGTCGTGCTTGCGCCACGGACCGACGGACTCGCCAAAGCTCATCTTAAGGCCGGCGATAAAGCCGCCGAGCCAGCCGATCGGCGCAAACTGCACCAGCGGGAACAGCGAGAACACCCAGGTCAGCAGGACGACTGCCGCAGCTCCCGCAAAGTTGGCAATCCAGTAGTCGCGCTTGGTGATGACGCGCTTTTCGCACGCCCACTGGCCGCACAAAAAGCCGATGTAGATCGCAAAGAGAAAGAGCACCAGCGCAAGCACCACGAACGTCAAGCTCATAGGCGCTACTCCCCGTGATGGTGGCCGCAGCAGCACTCGTGGCCGTCGTCATGACCGTGACCGCCGCAGCACTCGTGGTCCTCGCCATGGTGGTGTCCACAACCGCACTCGTGGTCGTCGCCACGCTCGCCGCAACCGCAGCCTTCCTCGTGAGCACCGTGCTCCTCGGGACGATACTGCGACCAGTCCAGACCGGCGGCGATGGCATCGGCCTCCTCCTTATAGAGGACCGTGACGGCCTGGGTGCCCAGCTTGGCGCCACCGATGGCATCGAGCATGTCGTAAAGCGTAAAGGCCACGTCGGCGCCGGGCAGCGCAAGCTCACGGTCGTCGGCATAGGCGAGCGCCAAGCGCAGGTCCTTAATGAAGTGCTCGACCATAAAGCCGGGCTTGTAGTCGCCGTCGAGCGCCTTGGGCGCCAGGCTCTCCATGGCGCCGGACTTGCCGGTGCCACCCAGGATCATCTGACGGGTCTTCTCAAGATCAAGGCCGCTCAGCTCGGCAAACGCCAGCGCGTCTGCCATGCCGACCATGCAGGCGCCCAGCGACACCTGGTTGGCGAGCTTGGCAGCCTGGCCCTTGCCGGTGCCATCGAAGCAGCAGATGGTTGCCGCAAAGGTGGAAAGGATGTCGCGGACCGGCGCGATGTCGTTCTCGGTGGCGCCTACGATAGCCGTGAGCGTGCCGGCGATGGCACCCGACTCGCCGCCGGTGACGGGGCAGTCAAACGCCATGCGACCGGAGACCTGGGCGGCCTCGGCAATATCGCGCGCCAGCTCGGGCGAGCTCGTGGTAAGGTCGATCAAGACCGCACCCGGCTTGGTGCACGCGAGCAGGCCGTCGCCCGCCAGGTAGAGTTCCTCGACCTCGGAGGGATAGCCCACCATGGTAAAGACGACATCGGCGTTCGCCGCGGCATCGGCCGGCGTATCTGCCCAGACGGCGCCGCGCTCGATAAGCGCCGCCGCCTTGGACTTGGTGCGGTTGTTGACCGTGACGGGATAGCCGGCGTCCAGAATGTGGCCGGCGATGGGGGCACCCATGATTCCGGTGCCAATGAATGCGACGGAGAGCTTGTTTGCCATGAAACCTTTCCTTTTGGGTTGGGTGTTGTTACCAGGTTGAATACTCGGTGCCAGCGTTTGGGCTGTGAGTCGAGGGCGATTACGGACGCAGCGCTTGCCTACTGACCGCGCACGCGGCGGGCGATACGGTCGGAAAGCGACGCCTTGTCGGCGCGGTTCTTACCCCAAAACGCGCAGCCCACCATGCCGGGGCCCACGTGCGAGCCGATGGTGGGACCCACGGAGCCGCGAATGATCGTGACGTCGGCGCAACCCTCCTCCTTGCGGATGGCGGCTTCGAGCCAGTCACCATCCTTTTCGGCATCGGCCGTCATGATGGCGATGGGCATGGTGCGATCGGGCACGTAGTTCTCGCGGAACGACTTGAGGATGGACTTGAGCGCCTTCTTGCGGCCGCGGTTGACGCCGATCAGCGACAGCGAGCCGGCCAGGTCGTAGGAGAGCTCGGGCTTGACGTCGAGCTTTGCCGTGAGCTGCGCCGCCGCGGGAGGAATGCGGCCGCCGGCAGCCAGTGCGTCGAAGCTCTCGAGCGTAAAGTAGCCGTGCACGTAGGTTTTTGCCTCGTTTGCCCAATCGACCAGCTGTTTGGCGGTCAGTCCCGCCGAACGCTGGCGCACGGCCTCGAGCGCCAAGAGCGCGCCGGTCGCGCAGGGCAGAGCGTTGTCGACCACGTAGAGCTCAAAGTTGGGATACTCGGCGCGCACGGCATCTGCCGCCTGGCACGCGGAGTTGTAGCTCGACGACAGCGCCGAGGTAAAGCACAGGTAGACCGTGGGCGTACCCTCTTTGGCGCACTCGGTAAAGAACTCGATATAGCGACCGAGCGACACAGCCGAGGTGGACACGCGGGCACCAGCGCGCATGCGGTCGTAGAACTCCTTAGGGCTCATGCTCGACCAGATGTCGTCTGTGCGCTCCTCGCCATCGATAATAAAGGGAAAACCCAGGATATCGACATCGAGGTTCGCGGCGACCTCGGGGCTAAAGTCGCAGCAGGTATCGACGACGATGCGGCAACGGTTCGAATGACCGGCGGATGCGGCCTTGTCCATCAAAGCGACTCCTTACGTAAAAAGGCGGCCACCCGCATGGGATGGCCGCCAACCGTTAACTCATGCAAGTTAACGTATTTTACTCGTCAAGTGTTTCGATGCGGGGCTTGATGATGCCATATCCACCATTCTTACGGTGATACACCACATTGATGAGACCGGTCGTCGCGTTCTCAAACACGTAGAAGTCGTGACCCAGCAGATCGGTCTGCACCAGCGCCTGTTCCTCGGTCATCGGGGTGACGTCAATAACCTTCTCGCGGACGAGCAGGTCGTCCTCCTCCTCGGGCAGCAGCAGGTCGGCCAGATCCTCGACGCGCTCGACCGGTGCGACATCCGCGGCGCTGGCACCACCCTGGCGGTTGTCCACGACCTTGGTCTTGAACTTGCGCAGCTGGCGGGTAACCTTATCGGCGGAGAGGTCGATGGCAGCATACATATCTGCGCCGTGCTCGGCAACGCGAATCACCGAACCGCGGGCACGAACCGTGACCTCGACGATTGCCGGGTTGGGGTTCGAGGGGTTCTTCTCATAACGAAGCACGACGTCGACTGTCATGGGCTCGATGTCGAAAACCTTGAGCGCCTCGCCGATTTTCTCATCCACATGCGCACGCAGAGCATCGGTTACCGTCGTCTTGCGTCCAGAAACCTTGATATCCATACGTGGCTCCAATCTGCCTCGGGGACTTACTGTACTGGCTATGTACCCATTGCCGTGCATTTAATCACGCGAATTCCCAAAGACCCGAATAACGACTGCTTGATACCGCATACCGAAGTCTCGCACTTTTCCGTGACAAAGTGCGCTATAGGAAGGCGTCGACGGAGTTAATTTTTCTCCTGGAAATTAGCTTTGACCTGCTAGTTTTACCAAAATAGAAAAGCCAGGCTCCCCTATTTGGGAGACCCGGCCATGCGTGTTGAAACCGTGAAGAAGCGCCTTGTTCGGTGTATGGCAGACGCCACCCCTACCAATAACTAGCTATTGAGCTTGTTGATGTCATCGTCGGTGATGGCGCCCTCCTGGCTAGACGACGGACTGTCGCCGTTGTTATCAGAGGCGTCGCCATCGGAGGACTCGGTCTCGTTGGACGTGGAGTCGGATGCCTGCACATTGGCCCCCGAAACAGTCTTGGCGGTAAGGTCATAGGGCATTTGGCCATACCAGACGCAGTGGACCGCCTCGAGCGTGCCGTCGACCGTGATGCCGTCGAGGGCATCACTCACGGCACGGCACAGCTCATCGTTAGAGCTAAGGCCTGCGACGCCAAGCGTGGAGGGTGCCTCGAGCGTGCCGACATAGGAGATCTGACTCATCAGGCGCGCGAGGTAACCACCGGCCGTGGAATCACAGATCACGTAATCGACCTCGCCCGACTCGAGTGCCTCGAAGCACTCGTTGATGTTGGAGAAGGTCTTTTGGTTGGCCGTGATGCTCTGCTTGGCAAGCGCTTCCTGCGAGGCTGAGGAGGTCTGAACGCCCAGGGTAGCGGTGTTAAGCGTTTCGGTGGAAACGCTCAGCGACTCGCCGTCACTGCTCTTGCCGAATACGGCGGGGGCGTCGTACAGACAGGTGCCAAGTGAGCTGATATCGCCGTCCGTAGACCTGGCGTCGCCAATAAAGATGTCGGCCTTTTTATCGCTGAGCGCGGAATCGGCCGAGGACGCATCGACAAAGGCGACTTTGAGACCCATGCGGCATGCAAGGGCACGAGCGGCATCGACCGCATAGCCCGTGAGGTTTCCGTCGGCATCCTGCATGGCTTGCGGGGCATCGGAAGTATCGAGGGCGACCGTCAGGGTTCCCGGCGTGACCAGGGCATCGTCCGATACCGTGGGGGTAACGGTCTCGCGCTCAATCTGGTCGATCGTGGGCGTCGTGAACGTGGACAGTGGATTGAACGCACATCCACTCAGGCCCAAAACGGCAATGACCGCCGCGGTCCCAGCACCTAACCGAGCCGCATGCATCAAGCTGCCCCTCACCATGTCCACTACCCTGCCTTCTGTGTCGTATACAATCCGTGCCCTGCACGGAATATCGGGTTGTTCCCACCAGCTGACCTGGTATTTGACCCCACACTTGCGCACCGGGGCGTTTGCTCGGGAGGCCGCAGCCACCTTCACGACTGGCCCGCTCGCCCGCGAGGCGGTATTGCCCCAAAGAAAGTAGAACGGACGGTGCGGCTTACATCTAGGACGCGCCATGATCGCGCCGCGCGCACGCGGTCGCTTACGTGGATCCCTTTGACCGCGTCTGTCTTGGACTAGGATGGGCATTTCGTCCGTCCGCAACCACAGCCTGGCAGGAACGTAGGGCATTATAGCTAAGTTCAAGCTATAGTTTAAGGTTAGGGACGTTATTCGCATCGCGAGCACAGATTTCGCAGGTCGGGGCGGGTCATTCGTGCCCCCATGAAGCCCGGAGCTCCCCCCACGGGGAGCTCCGGGCCACCCGTCTCAGGGTGCCGTGTGCAAAAAACGGCAAATATGAGTACTGCTACCAATTTAGTAGCAGCGTATTTCCGCCCCACGAGCCCTTTTTGAGTTCCGCACAGCCCGCTTGGCGCCAAGATATTCCACATTCGTTTATTATCTCATCGCTGAATCCAGTTTTTCGGCCCAAGTTTCTTTATTTTTGCTGTCACTAATCTAGTAGCAGTACTCATATTTGCCGTTTTTTGCACAGGGCATATAAACAGACCCCCTATAAAGCCATAGTTTTACGCCGGCTTGAGCCCAAAGCACGCTCGGAGCGTATTCAGCAGAGCATCTTGCCTCTTTCGACGAGCCTCTACACGATTCTGATATCGCTTACCCATGCGTTGGTATATGCGCCATGCGAGCGCCTCTAACGCCTCCATGTCGCAGAGCATCTCGTTGTTGACCGTCGCGACCTCGATTCCCATGGACGCCAAACCCGTATTGCGTTTTTCATCGTGAATGCGCCCGCCGCGAGACGAATGGCCCTGCTCGCCGTTGTATTCCAGGTCAAACCGGGCTGCTTCCTGATAGGCATCGCAAACCGCATGCGGCATCCCCGAGATCGCCTGCGCACGGTCGTTGAACTCGATCTTGTGGTCGGTCTTAAAGGGACCACAGGCAAATCCGCCATAGGAAAACGGAAGCGAAAACATGGCAAGCATGATGCACTCCATGGGTGAACGCAGGTTTTCCGACAGGTAGGGGCACAGGCGCAGCAGCCGTTTGGCGGCACTCCCATTGCATCCGGAAAGGTATTTTTCCAGTCGATCAGGCGTCAGCACCGGCTCAACTTCAAAATAGCCTACGTCTTTTGGTTGGTCTTTGTCCTTTGCAAGCTTGTTCGCAACAGGTGAGCTGTAGGGAGGCAGATACCGTCCGCGATCGCTCAGCGAAATCTTGGAGCACAGCTCCTGGGCCAGGGCAAATGCCTGGATACAGCCGACTTCGCGCGCAACGGCGGCACAGAGGGCCTCGGGAGACAAGCTGTACACCCCCGGCTCCACCTCCAAAATCGAGGCGTCCGGCAGGCCTGTAGAACAAACGGACCAGCTTGCACCAGGCATGCGGCGACGCTGCTTCGCCGACCCCACCAGCAGGCACAAGTCTTCTTGAACATCGCCACTCACGGCCCCGATCCGCACCAAATCGGGAAGATACATGTCCTCGGCCGAGGGAGACGATGTATGCAGCACACGGCGCTCTTCATCGGGATCGAGGTCTCTCCAGCTGATGTAACCCATTTGTCGGCGCTCGGCGCGCATCATGCGCAGCGCCGAGGCACCGGTCAGGACTACGGAGGCCGCCAGTTGCTCGCTTGTCAGTTCGATGCGCCGCGCTATCTTCACTGCCACAAAACCACCCCCTACCAAACGCGTGCGACAGCGAGACCATCGACTGCTGCGGCGCCGGCACGCTTGAGCTCCGCCGAGGCTGCTGCCATGGTCGCGCCCGTGGTAATGACATCATCGATGAGCAGCAGGCGCTTGCCCCGCACATCCTCGACCGTCTCGTACATGCCACGGGCATGCTCCCGGCGTTCATCGCGACCGAGCTCTCGCTGGTCACCATGACCGTATTTGACCAGGGCGTCCAGCAACGGCACACCCGAAAGATCGCAAAACGAGCGCGCGATTGCTTCCATATGGTCGAATCCACGCCGCCGAAACGCTGCCGCAGTCGCGGGCACAAATACCACCGCGTCGGCGCCGGACAGCACACTGCCGTAGCGATCGGAGGCTGCCACCTGGGCATGCAAGGCGGTGTCGTAGAGTAGCTCCGCCAGATACGGTGCCAGACGGCGCTCGCCCGCATCCTTGTACGCCTTGATAATGCGCGGCAGCGGATGTGCATAGACGGCGCACGCCAGGCAGCGGTCGAGCGCCTCCGCCATTGCCGAGGACGCGCCCTCGACCGAACACTCAGTGCACAGCAAATCCCCAAACGGGGCGCCGCATCGGGTACAGCTATGACGTGGGTCGATGAGCGTGAGCGATGCCAGACAATCCTGGCAGATCAGCGCACCGGCGCGCTCGCAGCCGGCACATCGCGTGGGCGACAATGCCTCGAGCGCCTCGCGTGCCACCCGCTCGACAAACGGTAGCAATTCGTCCGCAAACGGTAGGGCGTCGGCACCCTGCAGACGGCTCAATATGTTCAGATGGCTTTTCAAGACACAACCCTCCCTACGTTCGGTCGCAGGGAGGGTTGTTGATTCAGCGTTATGATACCCCGATGCGCTCGGGGCAAGGCGGGCTAAATCCGCTCGCGGGCGTTATTCGCCGGTAGGCGGTTGCGGTGCGGACGAGGTGTGGGTCGAGCCTTCGCCGCCGTCCTGGCGCGGCTTGCGGGAGCGACGGCGGCGACGGCGCTTTTGACCCTGGTCGGCCGAGCCCTCGCCACCGCGATCCTCGCGCGGCTCGCGCTCGTCGCGAGCGGCGCCACGCGAAGCCTTGGCAGCCGCTCCCCCGCCATCCCCGGGACGACGGCGCGTGACCTTGACTTCGCCATCCGAAACCTGATCGGCCACAGAAGGAACCGAGGGCTTCTGCTGCGTGCCCGAGGAATGGCGACGACGCGGACGTGGCATGCGCTCCTCCTCACCACGCGGCTTGCCGCCCTTGTCGGCAGGCGCGTCGGAACCCGAGCCACCCTTGGGAGCGGCACCGGCCTCGCGAGCGGCTGCGGCGCGGAAGGCGTCCTCGCGCTCCTCGCTCGACAGGTGACGGCGGCGACGACGCGTGGGGTTCATGCCACCGCCGCGGTTTTGCTGCTGGGGCTGCTGAGCCTCGCGCTCGCGGGAAGCGTTCTTACCCGCGGCCTCGCCATTGTCGACGGACGCCGCGCGCTTGCGGCGGCGACGGCCACCAGCTGCCTCCTCGGCCTCGGGTGCCTCGGCCTTGCCGCGGCCCTTTCCACGGCCACGGCCCTCGCCCTGGCCCTGAGCGGTGCGAGCATCGGATTCGGCATCGCGACGACGGCGCTTGGGCATCGATGTGCCGGCCAGACGATCGGCACTCGACAGGCCATCGCCCACGTCAACGCCGTTCTCGCGATCGAGTTCCATGAGCGCCAGGCGCATCTCGGGCGACTCGATGCGCTCGAGCACATCGCGCGTCACACAGTCGGGGCGGCAGTTGCAGCCCTGTTCGGCGGCCTTCTTTTTGCAGCCCTCCGAGCACGTCATATCGGCCAGGTTGACCTTAAAGACCTTGCCGTTCTCCAGGCGCAGCACCAGCTGCTCACGCGGCGTGTCATATTCCTGGATACGCGCCTTGCCAAGCGGCGTATCGATGAGCGTCTTCTTTTTGGGCGCACGGCTCTTAAAGTCCTTGTACGCCTCGAACTCATAGCGCAGGCAGCACATCAGGCGGCCGCAAACGCCACTGATCTTGGACGAGTTGAGCGGCAGGTCCTGCTCTTTTGCCATGCGAATCGAGACGGGCTCAAACTGTCCGCCAAAGCGCGTGCAGCAGAGCTCCTGTCCGCATTGGGCATAGCCGCCCACAAGGCGGGTCTCATCGCGCACGCCGATCTGACGCATGTCGACGCGAATGTGCAGCGTCGAGGACAGGTCCTTGACGAGCTGACGAAAATCGACGCGCTCCTCGGCCGCAAAGTAGAACACGGCCTTCTCGCCGCCAAACAGGTACTCGACGCCGACCGGCTTCATCTCGAGGTCGAGCTCTTTGACGAGACGGCGGAAATCGACCATCGCCTCGTCGCCCTGGATGGCCAGGTCGTCGGCAAGCTGCAGGTCGATGTCGCTCGCCACGCGCAGCACGGGCTTGAGCGGCTGGCCGATCTCATCTTGCGGCACCTCGAAGGGATCGGCCGTGACCAGGCCGATCTCGGTCCCGCGCTCGGTGGAGCAAATGGCATAATCGGCCTCGAGGATATCCAGATCCTGCGGGTCAAACCACAGGTCGCGCGAGGCGTAGGTAAACTTAACGGGTACGACTAACGGCATTTCAGTGCCTTCCTGATATCGAACAGCATGACCTCGATGGCCAGCTGGGGAGTAACGTTTCTGGCGATGTTGCGCTCGGCGGTCGCGACCGCCTCGAGCGCCCGGGTGGCACCCGCAGCATTCGTCGCGGCGGCAAGCCGCCCGATCGTGTCGCGCACGTCTTCGTTCACGACGTCGGCCGCCTCGTCCTGAAGCGTCAGCAGCACGTCGCGCATGAGCGTCCGCGCGCTCGCCAGCGCTTCCATGATACCCGAACGCTCGCGCGCGTTGAGTTCGCGCTTGTTGCGGTCCTCAAGCTGCTTCAATGCTCCACGCGACAGATAGTCGGCGTTTTGCTCGAGCACCTTTTCCTGTGTGGACTTGACCTCGGCGAGCGGTGCCTTAACGGCGACGATGAGCGACTTGGCGCGGCTGAGCACATCAGCCTCGTCGGCAGCGATGAGCGAATCGATGGCGCGGACCATTTGGCGGCGAGCATCCTGGCGCTCGGCACTCTTAAGGAACTCGATGCCGCGTGTGGGACTTCCCGCCACGGCGACCACCATGCGGCAACGCGCGAGGTCCTGACCCGTCGCGCGACTCACGGCCTGCGCGGCCACGGTGGGCGACACCAACCGAAACGGCACGCACTGACAGCGGCTCACGATGGTGGGCAACATCACGTCTGCCGAGGTGCCCAACAAGATGAACATAACGCCCTCGGGCGGCTCCTCGAGTGTCTTGAGCAGCGCGTTGGCGGTGTTAGCGCGCAGTTGCTCGGCGCGATCGATGATGTAGACCTTGGCCTTGGCACGGATGGGCGCCAGCGGAACGTCGTCGAGCAGCTCGCGGGTCTGGGCAATGAGGTAGCCTGTGGCGCTCTCGGGCGTGTAATAGTGCACGTCAGGATGCGTATGCCGAGCAACGCGTACGCAGCTGTCGCATGCTCCGCAGCCGTCCTGCTCGCACAGGAAGGCCTGGGCGAGCGCCCATGCGGCATCGAGCTTGCCGGCACCGGGAGCGCCCAAAAACAGGTAGGCGTGCGATGCGCGGCCGCTGGCGACGGCGTTGGTCAAAAAATCGCGAACGCGCTCTTGGGTGTCGAGCTTGGCCAGCAGGCTTGCCTGAGCGGGGGCCATGTTACTCGGCCTCCTTGGCAAGCGCGGCGGCGACAGCATCTTGCGAAATGTCGAGACCGTACGCGCGAATCTGCTCGACCGTCTTCTCGAAGACTTCCTCGACGGTCGCAGTGGCGTCGATGAGCTTTACGCGGTTTGGCTCCTCGGCAGCAATAGCGCAGAATCCCTGGTAGACACGCTCCTGGAATGCCATGCCTTTGGCCTCCATGCGATCTGCCGCGCCACGGGCTGCCATGCGCAGCGCCGCCTGCTCGGGCATGATGTGATAGACGAGCGTGAGCGCCGGGTGCGTTCCCGCAACGGCCAGGTTGTTGGCATCGCGCACCATCTGGCGATCAAGGCCGTCGGCAAATGCCTGATAGCAGGTTGTGGAATCGTAGAAGCGGTCACACAGGACCACCTTGCCGGCCGCGAGGGCGGGAGCTATGACCTCGTGCACCAACTGGGCGCGCGCTGCCTCGTAGAGCAGCAACTCACAGGTGTCGCCCATCGCTGTATTGGCGGGGTCGAGCAGCAGAGCGCGGATCTTTTCGCTAATGGCGGTACCGCCCGGCTCGCGCAGGCTCACAACCTGGTAGCCAGCGAGTTCGAGCGCGCGGGCAAGCAGACGCGCCTGCGTGGACTTGCCGGCGCCGTCGACGCCCTCGAGCGTGATAAAGCTATGTTGAGCGGGCTCAAAAGCCATGGGCGCAGCCCCTTCCTACAAGGCGCGTAAATGCAGATATATCAACCAAGCCATGATACCCCAGTGCTCGGCGCGTCCCCAATGGCTAATGGTGCCTTTCCAAAGTTGCGGTGAAATAGGGACTGGTTGAAGCCCTGAGACCGCCAAACAGTCCCTATTTCACCGCAACTTATGATGGGGAATTTTGGACGCTGGGTATAATCGTCGTATTGCATTGAAATGTGGCGAAAGGAGTGGCAATGTCTCGGTATTGCGCCTCGTGCGGCAAACTTCTTGCAGATGATGCCAAGTTCTGCACCTCATGCGGTGCACCCGTTGAGCAGACAACCGCAAGCAATGGCCAACCCGATTTTGAGCAGACCGGCTTCCTCGATACGCCGCAAGCTAAGCCGGACGACCCCCTCGCCTATCGCCCCGACCCTGCCGCCAGCCCCGCAGCGGTCGAAACGACGCAGCGCATACCCGTCGCGGACACCCCGCCCCAACAGCAACCGGCATCTACGTACGCGCCTGATTCACCGCAGGCCCCCGCCGCCAAAAAGAGCAGCACCAAGGCGCTTATCGCCGTTATCGTTGTGCTCGTGGCAATTATCATCGCCTTGGTCATCTTTTTTGTGATCAAGCCTTTCGACAACGCCGCCACGCAAACGACTGCCGAGATTACTAAGCTGCACCATGATGTTGACGATGATGACCTCAAGCCTCTCGACGACCCCAATAGCCTTTTTGACGATGACGACGATGATGACGAGGATGGCAGCCAGGCGACCCTCTCCGAGCAAAACCTCTACCGTCGCCTGAGCGAATACTACGACCTGCTCGAAGATCTCGATAACCAGGTCCGTGCCTGCGCAGAGGCGTTCAATGGCGGTTATCTGGAAGAGGACCGTACCGCCCGTCAAAATCTCGCCGACGTCGCCGAGCGCACGGAAGACACCATCGAGCAGTACTACGATATCGTCGAGGACCTGGACGTCCCCACAAGCTCTAAGAACTACAGCTCGTGGAAGGACATCATTGCTCTGTACGACGACCTGGATCACCGCATCGATGCGATCTGCGATGCCTGGGAGATCAGCTTAAAGTACGCAAAGCCCGCGGACCATAAGAACGAGATCGTGGCGCCGCTGTCGCGCGACAACGTGGCGGGCACCAATGACAATAAGTACCGCCTAGACTTTGAGGAGCGCTATCCCGGCGCCAAACCCGTCGAAGTGAACTAACGCCTTGTCGTTTCCGAGCCGGCAGTTAGGGACGTTCCTAAACTGCCGGCAGAAAAAGGAATGTCCCTAACTGCCGGTCAAAAAACGAGCGAGGATCATGGGACCCTCGCTCGTTTTTTGGGCAATGTTTCGACTGCGCCGTTACTTGTCGGCGGCTGCTTTCTTGGCAGTCGACTTCTTCGCGGTCGACTTCTTGGCGGCAGTGGCTTTCTTAGCCGTGGCCTTCTTTGCCGTCGAAGTCTTCTTCGTCGTGCTCGCCTTGGTCGTGGTCTTGCGGCCGCGGGCGGGCTTCTTCTCCTTGGTCGGGCAGTCCATGTTCACGCAGATGCGCCACGGGCCGCGCGCGGTGTTGACCACCACGATGGGAGCGCCGCACTCGGGACAGGTCTCGCCTGTCGCCTCGAGCTTGCCACGCGCCGGCAGCGGATAGCTCACGCCGCAATCGTCATAGTTGGTGCAGCGGATAAAACGCTTGCCGCTCTTCTCGCTCTTGTGCGCAATCAGATCGCCATGGCGTCCGGCCTCGGCACACACCTTGCACTCGCCCACCTTAAGGTCGGGCTCGTAGTTGGTGGGGCATGTGGGGTTCACGCAAATCTCGAAAGCCTTTTGGCGGAACGGCTGACACTTAATGCGCGGCGCACCGCACTCGGGGCACACGGCGGCCTCGCCCTCTAGCGGGCTCACCTTGACGCCACTCGGCACCGGATAGGTCACGTCGCAGTCGGGCCATCCCATGCAGCCGATAAAGCTGCCGCGGGTCTTGGCACTCGTCTTCATAACCAAGTCCTTGCCGCACTTGGGGCAGGCGCCCACGCGCGCATCGGCCGTGACGGCGTCGCTGATGGCGTCGCCCAGCTCCTGCGTATGCTTGAGCAGCTCGTCGAGCACGCCGGCCAGCAGCGCGCGCGAGTGCGTCACGACATGCTCTTCGGTGTCCTCGCCGCGCTCCACACGGGTCATATCGCCATCGAGCTCGCTGGTCATATCGGGGCTCGTGATGCGCGGGGCAAACTGCGTCAGTGCGTCGATGATGGCGATGCCCAGCTGACTCGGCTCCACGGGATCATTTTTGAGATAGCGCACGGCATACAGGCGCTCGATGATGCTCGCGCGCGTTGACTTGGTACCCAGGCCGCGCTTTTCCATCTCCTGCACGAGCTTGCCCTGGCTGTAGCGCGCGGGCGGCTCGGTCTGCTTGGCCTCGAGCTTAATGTCGAACACGTCGACCGTATCGCCCTGCTCAAGCGGCGGCATCTGCTCGTCGCGCTTGAGTCCATACGGGTACGCCTCACGGAAGCCGGGGGTCACGAGCACGTCGCCCGAGGCCACGAACGGCTCGCCGTTCACGTCGAGCTCGAGCTTGGTGTTCTCGATGGTCGCGGGACCCATGAGCGTTGCCAGGAAGCGACGGGCGATGAGGTCGTAGAGCTTGCGCTGGCCACCGTCGAGCGTGGACGGATCGCCCTCGCCCGTAGGATAGATAGGCGGGTGGTCGGTGGTCTCGACCTTGCCGCGCGTGGGCTTCATGGGACCGGCGAGCACCTTTTTGCATACGGGCGCCAGCGCCGGGTTGATCTTTGCCAGGTCGCTCACCACGGCGCCCAGATCGAGCGTCGCAGGGTACACGGTATTGTCGACACGCGGGTAGCTGATGAGACCGGCCATGTAGAGGGACTCGGCGATGCGCATGGTACGCGCAGGTGAGATGCCCTCGGCTGCGGCGGCAGCCTGCAGCGAGGTGGTCGCAAACGGCGTGGGCGGCTGCTGCTTGCGCGAACGCTTGGTCACCGCGGCGACGGTTGCCGTCGCAACGCCGTCGACATGGCCGTACGCCGCCTCAGCAGCATCCTTGTCGGTAAAGCGCGCCGTCTTGTGCGCAATCTTAAAGCGGTCGTCCTCGGCAGCACCCTGTGCGGCGCCCATGCCGCGGATCTGCCAATAGTCCTCGGGCACAAACGCCATGCGCTCGCGCTCGCGCTCGACCACCAGGGCAAGCGTCGGCGTCTGCACACGGCCGGCAGAGCGCACGTTACCAAAGCCGCCAAACTTGGCGAGCGTCAGGTAGCGCGTGAGCACCGCACCCCAAATGAGGTCGATGTGCTGGCGGCTCTCGCCGGCGTCGGCCAGATTCTGGTCGAGCGAGACGAGATTATCGAAGGCCTGCGTGATCTCGGCCTTGGTAAACGAAGAGTACTGGGCGCGGGCAACCGGCAAGTCCGGCGCCACCTCGCGCACCTTGTTAAGGGCGTCCGAACCGATTAGCTCGCCCTCGCGATCGAAGTCCGTGGCGATAATGACGCTATCAGACTTTTTAGCGAGGTTCTTGAGCGAACGAATGAGTTCCTTCTCGGCCGGTAGCTTAATGACGGGCGCCCAGGTGAGGTAAGGCAGGCTCTCGAGTTTCCAGCCCTTGATTGAGATGCCATCGGCAAGAAACGGCTTGCGCTTGGTGTCGTAGGGCGGACGCGCCAGGCCATCGGGTATGTCGGCCGGCAGCATCTCGCCGTCCTCGGTGACCGAATACCAGCCCAGCTTTTTATCGAACAGCACGCTGTCGCAAAAATCGGGCGCTAGGATGTGACCGGCAAGGCCGATGGTCACGCACTCCTCGCCCTTCCACTCAAAACGGTAGATGGCGGTGTTGTACACCTTGTCCTTTTTGGGCTTGCCCGTGGACAGACGCTCGGCGATCTGACGCGCGGCGTCGTTTTTCTCGGCGATGATGAGCTTCAAAAGAGGCTCCTATCTCGTATCTCTGCGGCTACGCCCGCCCGTATGGCGGCCGACTTACGCCCTTGCTTGCTCAATCTGCCCGATGAGCCAATCGCACCAGGCATCCATGCCCTCGCCCTTGCGCGCGCTCACGGCAAACCGCGGCGCCTGCGGATTGAGGTCATCGAGTGTCTTAGTATACCTATCCATGTCAAAATCGAAAGCCGGGGCCACGTCGACCTTGTTGAGCAGCTGTGCGCCGGCGTGTTGGAAGATGCCCGGGTACTTGACGGGCTTGTCGTCGCCCTCGGGCACCGAGAGGATCATGATAGACAGGTTCTCGCCCAGGTCAAAGTCGACTGGGCAGACCAGGTTGCCCACGTTTTCGATAAAGATGACGTCGATGTTTTCCAGACCCACAGCCTGGTCGAAGGCGTCAACGGCCTCCATGATCATGTTGCCCTCGAGGTGGCACAGGCCGCCCGTGTTGATTTGGATGGCGGGCATGCCGGCTTCCTTCATGGTGATGGCGTCGACGTCCGAGGCGATATCGCCCTCGATGACGGCGCAGCGCAAGCCGGCCTTGTCGCGCAGGCGCTCGTTGGTGCCCAGAATCGTAGTGGTCTTGCCCGAGCCAGGGCTCGACAGCACATTGATCACATAGGTGCCTGTCTCATTAAATCGCTGACGCAGCTGATCTGCCAGGCGCTCGTTGCGCGACAGGATCGGCGACGCGATATCAATCGTTTTCTCGGCCATACTTAGCGCTCCTTACTTTAGCCCCTTTGTACCCTGTCCCCAGGTGGCTGGCGGGTTAATCGTCGGGGGTTTCGATTTCGATACTGGCGATGTCGAGCTCGCGGCCGTGCAGCAGACGCACGTTGGCGCCGCCACACTGGGGACAGCGGCAATGGAAGCGGTCGTGCTCAAAGACCTCGCCGCAGTCCAGGCACTCGCTTTGTGGATGGACTTCCTCCACAGCAAGCTCGCAGCCGCGCGTGAGCGGGTCCTCGTCGCGAAACGTCTCCCAGGCAAAGTCGAGCGCCTCGCGCACGACCTCGGTCATATCCCCGATACGCAGCGTCACCAAAACGGCGCGCGAGGCCCCCGCCCCACGCGCCGCGCGAATCACTGTATCGAGTATGCCGTTGACAATGCCAACTTCGTGCATACCGTTTTACTCCTCGTCGTCCTCGTCGTCCGAGAACAGGTCCAGACGGCTCACAAACAAGCCCTCCTTGCCCTCGCGCGCGGTAATGACCACACGGGCGATGGCGAGCGAAATCTCGTAGAGCGAGAGCAGGGCGCCATACATGAGACCCAGCGTAACGGGCGAGCCGTCGGGCGTGATCACAGCCGAACCCACGAGCAGGCCAACGTATACATAACGCCAGGCACCGCGGAAAGCAGCGTAGGACACGATGTGGAAGACGGACAGATAGAAGATGATGAGCGGCAGCTCAAACGCCACGCCAAAGCCGATCATAAAGAGCAGCTCCATGTTGACGTAGTTCTCCAGATCGGGCAGTGCCGTAGCGACGGCCGAGGTCTCGCCGATGAGCCACTCAAAGCCCGCAGGAATGATGATGAAGTAGCAGAAGATGGCACCCAGGAAGAACAGCACCGTCGAGGCGAGCACCGTGGGCACGACCCACTTGCGCTCGTTGGGGCGAAGCGCCGGCAGGAAAAACGCCAGAATCTGCCAGATGATCATGGGCGTGCACATGACAACGGCCATCTTGATGGCCAGCGAAAAGCGCAAACCAAAGCCACCGAGCGTGGTGGTGATGTAGAACTTACCGTCCGGCACAAAAGAGCGGATGGGGTCTTCCAGGATGTCGAGCACCACAGGCGTGGCGAAATACAGCACGATAGCGGCGGCAAACACCGACACGACCACGATGGTCAGGCGGCGACGGAGCTCTCCCAGGTGATCGAAGAGCGGCATTCGCGCAGGTCCGATAGGCATTACTCATCGCCTCCCTTCGGGGCGTCGGCGTCAGCAGCGTCGTCCTCGGCCTCGAGCTCGCGAGCGAGCTGGTCGACGACGGCCTTGCGCTTACGGGGACGACGGGCGTAGAGGTCAGCCGTCGTGGGCTCTGCCGGCTCGGGCTCGGGCTCCGGCTCTGCAGCAGGCTCGGGCTCGGCTGCGGCAGCAGCAGCGGCGGCAGGCTCTGCACCCTTGGCCTCCTCGGCAATACCTTCGTCCTCGGTGGCACCCTCACTTGCGGCCTTCTCGGCGGCAAGGCGGGCGCGGCGCTCCGCAAAGGTCTCCTTCTTTGCGGGCGCGGCCGTCTCGACGGCATCCTCGTCCGCATCGGAATCGTCATCGACGGCAGCCTTCTTGGACTTGACCGGAGCCGAAGCAGCCTCGCTTACCGGATCGATGATCTCGGACTGAACAACGGCCGTCATCTTTTCCTGCGTCTCGCGGAACTGACGAATGGCACGGCCGATCGTGCGGCCCATCTGTGGGAGCTTATCCGGGCCAAACAGCAAAAAGCCGAAGACCACGATGATCGCGAGCTCACCCTCTCCAATACCAAACACACATACCTCCAAGGCTCGATGTGAGTCGAGCCCGCACCGCGCCATTCGGCCGGAACTCGTCTATTCATTCGGTCAAGTATAGCGCCCGGACGCCAAAACGTCCGAGCGCATCACAAACATATGCCAAACGGCACGCCCTTTTTGGGGGCAAAGATTATGCCGCCGTGATCGAAATCTCCTGGTCGACGCCCAGCAGCTGAACCACGCGCATCACCTGGGGCTGCACATTAGTGCAGCTAAAGCGCTTACCGTGGTCGACCGCGTGGTGCGCGGCGCCCACGAGCACGCCAATGCCCGTCGAATCGATGTAGCTCACCTGGGCAAAATCGAGCTCAACGGCCTCAGTGGGCTGCTCGAGCGCCAGGTCAATGGCATTGCGCAGGCTATCGGCGTTAGAGATATCGATCTCGCCGGTCACCTTAATGGTGTAGATCTCCGGTGTGGGGTTGGTGGAAATACCCAAATCCATGTATACGCTCCTTTACGTATCGAAAGTGCGGATAGTACTGGGCGCGGACTTGCGGGGCCCTAGGCGTTAGGCGCGCTCGGCACGCGCAAGCTCGGCAGCGACAAGCTTAACGGCCAGCACCAGTACGTCGAGTGCTGCCTCCAGGTCCTCGACCGTGGGATAGCTCGGCGCGATGCGGATGTTGGTGTCGCGCGGATCCTTGCCATAAGGCCAGGTGGCACCAGCCGGCGTAAGCTTGACGCCCAGGTCGGCACAAAGCGCGGCGACCTTTTGGGCCGAGCCCTCGGGACCATCAAAGCTCACAAAGTAGCCGCCGCGGGGATGTGTCCAAGTGGCGCAACCCGTATCGCCCAGGCCCTCGGTGAGTTTGCGCTCAACGGCCTCAAAGCGCGGGCGCAAAAACTCGGCATGCTTTTTCATGTGCTCCTTGACCGCCTCGATGGTGGGAAGGAAGCGCACGTGACGCAGCTGGTTGAGCTTATCGGCGCTGATAAGGCCGGCCTTCAGGCGCTTGGAGAACTCCGCGATAACCGCGGGGCTCGCACCGATAAAGCCGATGCCGGCGCCCGGGAAGGTGATCTTGGACGTCGAGGCAAAGGCCACCACGCGATCCTCGGTGCCCGCCGCGCGAGCGAGGTCAAAGATGTTTGCGAGCTCGTCGGTCTCATCGTACAGGTCGTGCACGCAGTAGGCGTTGTCCCAGAAGATGCGAAAATCGGGTGCGGCCGTGGGCATCTCGACCAGGCGACGCACAGTGTCCTCGCTAAAGGTGATGCCCGTGGGGTTGGAATACTTGGGCACGCACCAGATGCCCTTGATGGAGTCGTCGGCGGCAACCAGGCGCTCGACCTCGTCCATGTCGGGGCCGTTGTCGGTCATCGCGACGGGAACGTTCTCGATACCCAGGTCGGCGGTGATGCCAAAGTGGCGGTCGTAGCCGGGAACAGGGCACAGGAACTTGACCCTCTTGCCGTCGTGCGCGGCCTCATAAGCCTCCCAGGGCTCGCTGCCGCACGAGCCGCAGCGCCAGAACATGCCAGCGATATCGTGCTCGATCAGCAGGCTCGACGAACCCAGTACAAGCGTCTGCTCGGCGGGGCAACCCAGGAACTCCCCCGCTAGCTTGCGTGCCGAGGGAATGCCCTCAAAGCAGCCGTAGTTGGAGCAGTCGACGTTGCCGTCGTGCAGATCGGCATCGGCATTGAGGATATCGAGCATGGGTCGAGAGATGTCCACCTGGGAGGGCGACGGCTTGCCGCGGGCCATGTCGAGCGCCAGGCCCTTGGCCTTGACCTCGGCAACCTCGGCTTTGAGTGCCTCGATGGCGGCATCGAGTTCGGTGGTTTCCATCTTCTGGTAGATCGTCTGCATGGGGTGCGACCTTTCGCGAAGCGGTACGTTGCAGTTCGTCTAAGTATAGACCGCCACCGCCGCAACGGTATGAAGCCGTGATAGATTAAGTTCATCGCAATGAATTATGAATCGCCGCGCATGCCGGCGTGGGGCGCCCAAGGAGGCACTATGGAATACGGATCGTTCCAGGCCGAGGAATTCGGCGACCTGCAGCGCCTGGTCGACGGGCTGTTTTACGACCGCCGCGCCATCGACCGCCTGGATCTCATCGTACAGGCCGAGATCTTGGACCTGGCGCCCGATCTCATGGAAATCGTGAACCTTTTGCCGCCCGGTTACTACGACCGCCAGTCACTTTGCGACCAGCTCAACTCCGCCTTGGCCGCCCACGGCTGGGGCGCCGTCTACGGAACGGTGGAATAAACCTAGTCGTTTAAGAACGTCCCCAATGACTAAAACGCCGCTTGTGATGGTGTTCACAGGCGGCGTTTTCAAACTTGTATGTGCTCTTACTCGTCCTTGGGCGCGGGGTGTTTGCAGACCACGCTCATGTAGATCATACCGAGCACGGCAGCGGTGACCGAACCGGCAAGGATGGCGGCCTTGGCAGCCAGAACCTCAAACTGGGCCGTCGGGAAGGCAAGGCCGCTGATGAGGATCGACATGGTGAAGCCGATGCCGCCCAGAATGCCCACACCGGCAATCATGTGCCAGTTAACGTTATGCGGCAGCTCGCAGACCCTAAACTTAACCAGGGCAAACGTCATGCCAAAGATGCCGATCGGCTTGCCCAGCAGCATGCCAAAGTACACGCCGAGCGTCACCGGGTCGGTGAGCAGCGTGCTCATATCCACACCCACTAGGCGAACCTGTGCGTTCACGAACGCAAAGATCGGCAGAATCACAAAGTTGACCGGCGTGGAGATCAGACGCTCCATGCGGATGAGCGGCGGGGTCACGCGGTGCATGACGCGCTCGACCCTGGTGGTCGAGACGGTAAAGTCATGCTGGCCCAGGATGTGTGCCTCGTCGTCGTAGCGGTCATCAAGCAGCGGCAGGCACTCGCCCAACCAATCGGTGAGGCTATCGAGCTTGACGCCGCACTTGGCCGGAATGGTAAAGGCCAGGATGACGCCGGCGAGCGTGGCATGTACACCGCTCTTGAACATGCAGAACCACAACAGCAGGCCCAGTACCGAATACGGGGCGAGGCGGTAATGCTGCGTCTTGTTGAGCCACACGAGCGCGCAGGTCACCAGCGCGGCGGCGCCCAACCAAAACGGATTGGGGCTCTGACCGTAGAAGATGGCGATGGCGGCGATGGAGATGAGGTCATCGGCGATGGCGAGCGTCGAGAAGAACACGCGCACGCCGTTGGGCACGCGGTTGCCCAAAAGCGACAGCACGCCCAGCGCAAAGGCAATATCGGTTGCCATGGGGATGGCCCAACCGTTGCGGGCGCCGGCATGGTTAAAGATCAGGTAGATGCAGGCAGGAACGACGACGCCGCCCACGGCCGCCAGCATGGGAAGCATGGCCTGACGCGGATTCTTGAGCTCGCCGACCGTCATCTCGTACTTAAGCTCAATGCCCACCAACAAAAAGAAAAACGCCATGAGGAAGTCGTTGACGAAAAGCTCAACGGTAAGACCGGCCGTAAGGTTGCCCAGACCCACATACAGCGGGGTCTCCAAAAAGTGATGGATGGCCTCGTAGGCATCGGTATTGGCGCAAATGACGGCGGCGATGGCGGCGATGACCATAACCGCGGCGGAAATCGTGCCGTTCTCGGCGATGCGCTCCCAAATGTCGTGGCGTTCAAAGCGCTTGCGCTCACGGACGTTGAACAGCTGCTCGGTTGCTGCCATGGGCGGCTCCTTTCACGGGAAAGCTCCCGTCTTAAAAAAGCACGGCCCGCCCAAGTGGCGGCGCCGCGCTCTAACGTATTACGCTTGCATCTAGCCTACCCTGCACGACAAGCACGCAGGCGTGACCGAAAAGCGGAACCACAGGTTGAACATTATTTGCTCAACGGCACGGGCACGCCTGTCCAAGAGACGACGCGGCGCATGCACAAAAAACGACCGGAGCGCGGGGCGTCCGCGATCCGGTCGTGGCGTTCGGTCAACTAAACCTAGCAGGCGGCCATGATGGGGGCAGCGACCTGCTTCTTACGGGAGAGGACGCCCGGCATCCAGACGCCGTCGTGCTCGTCGGCAATGCCCAGGCCCTTCTGAGCAGCCTCGGTCTCGCCCTCGAGCAGGACCTGCGAGCCCTCCTCCATGATGTCGGTGATGCACAGGACAATGCCGTCGGCACCCTTCTCGGCGGCGTAGGCGCGCATGGCCTCGCGGATCTCGTCAATCATGCCAAGCGCACGGCTCTTGTCGACGGTCTCGTACTGGCCGATGAGCAGCTTCTTGCCGGCGGGCTCGAACATCTTGATGTCGTTGCCGACCATCTCGGCAGCGGTGAAGGAGCCGGACGGGCGGGTAAGGAAGACCTCCATGCCAAACTTGACCGGGTCGACGCCCACCTGCTCGCCGAGCTTGGCGGCGACGGCGCGGTCGACATCGGTGGTGGTGGGGCTCTTGAGCATGAGCGTGTCGGTCATCATGGCCGAGAGCAGCAGCTTGGCCTGGACGTCGGAAAGCTCAACGCCGAGCACGTCGGCGAGCTTGGTGACGATGGTGCAGCTGGAGCCCCAGGGCAGGCAGATGTAGTGCAGCGGGCCGGCGGTCTCGAAATCGCCGATGCGGTGATGGTCGACGACGCCAAAGACCGTGGCGTCCTTAAGGCCGGCGACGGACTGGGCGGACTCGTTGTGGTCGGTGAGGACGACGAGCTGACCGGCCTCGACGGACTCAATCACGCGGGGCTCGGCAATGCCGGCGTCGGCGAGCAGCTTGGCGGACTCCGCCGGAAGCTGACCAAGGGCGCAGGCCTCGTAGGTGTTGCCGGCATACTCAACCTGGTTGAGCAGCTGGGACAGGACGACGGCGCTCATGATGGCGTCGTTATCGGGGTTCTGGTGACCAAAGACAAGAACGTTTGCCATGGATATCCTCCACTTGATATGTGTACTTGGACGTAGCTATGGTAGCACGCCGATGCCGAGCCTTCGCAGACGGAAGGGCCACGGCATATTTTGTGGCAGGTATGGGGGCCAAGGCTGTCCCTTTTGCACCATGTTGGTGCAAAGTAACCTGACCCCCTTGCACCAGCTATTTACCGGCGGCGCGCAGGGCTACGTAGGCGGCACCGATGATGCCGGCGTCGTTTCCGAGCGAAGCGACCTTAATGGGCGTCTCGCGCGAGGCGGAAAGCGCGTAGCGCTGGAAGTGCTCGCGAACCTTATCGAGGTAGACATCGGCCGAGGCGGACGCGCCGCCACCGATCAGGAACATCTCGGGGTCGACCACGTTGGCGATAAGTGCCAGAGCACGGCCGAGATAGTCAGCCATGGTATCGGCAGCTGCCAGCGCGAGCTTGTCGCCCTCGCGGCAGGCCTGGAACACGTCTTTGGAATCGGAGGGGCCGGTGAGCTCGATGGGCTCGACGCCCGCCTTCTTGCACTCGGCCAGGTAATTGCTCACCACGCCGGTGGCGCTGGAATACTGCTCCAGGTGGCCATGGCCGCCACAGCCGCAGGTGCGCTCCTCGGCCGGGTTCAGGCACATGTGGCCAATCTCGCCGCCGGCACCCACAACGCCCGATACCACGTCGCCGTTAACGATAACGCCGCCGCCCACGCCGGTACCGATGGTGACCATCACCACGTTCTGCACGCCCTTGGCAGAACCGAGCCAGGCCTCGCCCATGGCGGCGGCGTTGGCATCGTTCTCATACTTAACGACCGCATCAGGGCAGTGCTCCTGGATGGCGATCTTGAGCTCGGGCAGGTTAATGGCAATGTTGGCCTTGACCTTGGCATCGCCCGACGCCGGGATGGGGCACGGAACGGCCAGGCCAATGCCTGCCACAAAGGCGCGCGGAATCTGCGCCTTAGCGACCACCTGGTCGATAGCCTCGGTCACCGCGGCAAAGCCCGCAGCGTCAACGATAGGAGGCGTGGGCACGCTGGCCTTGGCAAGCAGGTTGCCGTCCTCGTCGAACAGGCCCTCCTTAACCGAAGTGCCGCCGACGTCGATGCCGATGTAGTACTGCTTAGGTTCCATAGGAGCCCACCTTTCTCGTTTAAACATTGCCTGTATGGTACCGCTCTCAAGGCAAAAACCTACCAAAAAGGGACAGGTTTGTTTTGGCAGGTTTTATCTGGGGTAACGCAATTGGCTGCCCAACAGGCCGCGCAAGACCATCCCCAAAAATAAAGGCGCCGGGAGGCGGAGGCTCCCGGCGCCCGTCAAAGGGACTATGTTGTCTGTTGGACCGCACGGTCCGTCGCGGCGATAACGCCGACTAGGCCTGAAGTGCCTGCAGCTGCTTGTGAACCTCGATGAGCTCCGTCGCCATGACGCGCATGGTCTCGGTGCCGGCCATCTGGTCCTCGGCATGCAGCAAAATCAACGGGGCCTCGCCGTTACGTTCGCCGTTGGCCTCCTTCTTCAGAAGCCCCATGTGAACATCGTGGCCACCGTTATAGGCCTCGTCGCCCTGCTTGATAAGCTCCTCGGCGGCGTCAAAATCGCCCTCCTTGGCCTTTTGCACGGCATTGATGTACATGCTCTTGGCGGTACCGACGTAGCTGATGATCTCAAAGCAGGTCATCTGCAGTTCGTTCATATCCTCCATGCAGAGCACCTAGCCCATCACGCTGACGCAGTGGTCGATGATGCCGGCAGCGTTCATGCGGCCGTAGTCGACCATGTTGATGACCTCGACCGGAAAACGACCGGCGGCCTCCTTCTCAAAATCGCCCTTGGTGTAGCCGATCTGCGGACCAAGCAGCAACATGTCGCACTCGTCCAGGTGATCGTGGGCCTCGTTCATGGGACGAGCCTCGACCTCAATATCCAGACCACGGTTTGCAACCTCGGCCTGCATCTTCTGGACCAGCAGGCTCGTGGACATACCGGCATTGCAGCAGAGCATGATCTTCTTCATGGTTTCCTCCTTATAACTGCGCGGCGCGCAGACGACAACTGGTTTTATTCCTTGCGGCTATTGTGCCCACCCCCCTGCATCTTTACACAAGGGAGAGAGCTGCGGGCACCGGCGCCGCGTACCGGCGCCCGCAAAGGTGAAAGGGACGAACGTTAGGCGTTCTACTCGGCGAGAGCCTCCTGCTTGGCGATTGCCTTCTCGGAAATCTTCATAAAGGGCAGGTAGACGGCCATGCCAATGACAATCTCGATAGCCTGCCACACGCCAGCGCGCCAGTCAAAGCCCGTAGCGAGCAGGGCATTGATGACGGGAGGCATGGTCCAGGGCACCTGGGCGATGCAGGGGCTGATGATGCCTGCGCAGGTAAGGCCATAGGTGATGCCGATGAACAGGTCGGGAAGGAGGACAAACGGGATCATGAGCGGCAGGTTGTACACGATGGGGTAACCGTAGATAACCGGCTCGTTGATGTTGAACAGACCAGGCAGGATAGCCATCTTGGAAACGGTCTCGGAAGCCTTGTTTTTGGAGAACAGGAGCGTGTCGAGCAGGAGCATGAGGGTGCAGCCCGAGCCGCCGATGAGGGCGAAGCTGTTAACGATCTGCATGTTCATGTAGTGATCGGGCTGGATGGTGCCACCGGCGGCAAAGGTAGCCATGTTGTCGACGATGAGCATGGTCAGGATCGGCTCGACGGTAGCGCCAGAGATGGTGGACTGGTGAATACCGACGCAGAACAGCAGGTTAGCAAGGGTGTAGATGAGGATAACAGCCCACGGACCAGCGTTCATGATGCTCTTGAGCGGGTTGGAGATGCACGTGGAGATGATGGTGCACAGATCGGTGCCGGCGCACACGGCGAGCAGGGCTGCGGCAAGAGCGAAGACCGCGAGGTTAAGCAGCATCGGAATCATGACGTTGAAGGAGTTGGAGACCGCGGGAGGCACGCCCTCGCCCAGCTTAACCTTGAGCTTCTCGACGCCAGAAATCTTGATGAAGAGCGAGACGGAAAGCAGGGCGATGATAATAGCCGAGAACAGACCGTTGGTGCCGGTGTTGGCAGTCGAAAGGGCGCCCGTGACCTCGGCGGAGGTGATCTTGTCGGTGAGCAGTGGGCTCGTGGCGGCAAGCGTGGCGGTGATCTGCTGCGGCATCATGATGACGAAGGCAGAGATAGCGACGACCATGCAAGCAAGCGGATTATCGAAGCGCTTGTTCTTAGCGAGGCTGTAGCCAATCAATCCGGCCAAGATAATGGCAGAGACGTTGAGGGTGCCCAGCGTAATCGCCGAACCCCACGTCTGAAGGTTGGCAAGGCCCGCCGCATCGAGCGGGAACAGAGGGAACACGACGTTGTTAATAAGAACCGCGATACCCGCAAGGATATAGAGCGGCGTGATGGTCGCGAAGGCGTCACGCAGGGAACGCAGGTGAACCTGGTTTCCCACCTTCGCAGAGACCTCGGCAAACTTGTCGAGGAAGCTCTTTCCGTTGTCACTGGCCATGATTGCTCCTAACTTTCAAATCCGGCCTTTCCTATGCGCACGGTGGTCTGTCGCCCTCTGCCACCAGATGTGCCATGTGTTGCGCGCGGCGGCGCGCGGTCTGGACGTTCGTCCGGTCGCTAATCAACCACGTGGGTCGTGGCGACCTGTTTGAGCCAGGCCGCCGACTTCTTAAGACGGCGCTTATAGCCATCCATCAGATCGACCTCGACAAAGCCATAGCGATTCTTAAAGGCATTGGCCCAAGACCAGTTATCGATGACGGCCCAATAATGGTATCCGCGGCACTTGGCGCCCTCGTCGATGGCCTTGGCCACCCACTCCAGGTGCTGACGTACAAAGTCGACGCGGTAGTCATCCTGGATGGTTCCTTCGGCGTCACGGTTCTTGTATTCGTCCATGATGCCGATGCCGTTCTCGGAAACGAACCACTCAAGATCGGGGTAGTTCTTAGCGCAGTCCATGCCAAAGTCGTAGAGGCCCTGCGGGTAGATCTCCCAGCCGCGGCTCTCGTTCATAACGGCGTCGGGCCATACGTACTCGTCGGCAAAGTGCGGCAGGCCGTACTGGTCGACCTTGCTCGCCGGCGCCTGAACACGCGTGGGGTGGTAGTAGTTGCAGCCTAGCCAGTCGACAACACCCTGCTTGAGGATCTCTTGGTCGCCGGCGCGGAACGGGAGCTTAACGCCGCCCTCGGCCAGGCTGTCGAGCACGTCGGCAGGAAGCTCGCCCTTGGTGATGAGGTCGAGCCACCAGCGGTTGTTGATGCCGCTGGTCATGCGCACGGCCTCGAGGTCCGCCTCGCTGGGGTTCTCCTTGGTGTAGACCGGGGTAAAGCAGTTGATCATGCCGATCTTGGCATCGGCGCGAATAGCGCCCTCGTCATAGGCGCGACGATAGTTGGCCACGGCCAGCGCGTGCGCCAGCGAGATGTGATACTGCACGGTGCGGGCGCGGTTGAAGTCGTGGAGCTGCGGGAACCACACGCCCTCCTGATAGCGCTGCTCGGGCTCGACGATGGGCTCGTTAAAGGTGAACCAGTACTTAATCTCCTGGCCAAACTCGTGGAAGGCGACGTCGGCGTAATGTGCGTAAGCCTCGACAACCTCACGGCTCTCCCAGCCGCCACGGTTAAAGAGGTAGGTGGGCATGTCAAAGTGGTACAAGTTGACAAACGGCTCCAAGCCGGCTTCGCGAGAGGCGCGGAACAACTCGTGATACCACGCGGCACCTTCCTCGTTGAGGTTGCCGTCGGCATCGAGCAGACGGCTCCACTGGATGGAAGTGCGATAGGTATCCAGACCCAAGTCCTTCAAAATGCGAAGGTCTTCCTGGTACTTGGCCATAAAGTCATTGCCGGCGTAAGAGCCAACGCGGTTGTAGAACGAACCCAGATCCTGGATGGACCAGGTGTCCCACAGGTTCTCGAGCTTGCCGCCCTGGTTCCACTGACCCTCAGTCTGCGGGCCGGACATAGCAGCGCCAAAGAAGAAGTCGTTGGGCAGCTGATACTGTGCCATCAAAGTCCTCGCTTTCGTGTTCTAGAGCTTCCGGTTGGAGACGGGTTTGCTTTGGCAGGTTATCCGGCGCGGGCGCGCACCGGCCATACCGATATCCAACCCGCCAAAACAAAACCGTCCCCAAACGGTCGATCCTGTTGTGCGGAAGGATTCCGTTCGTTGCTTAAACTATAGCGCTCTAATTTTAAAAGTAAAGCGTCTTTTTCTTTTTTCTTTCTCGAACTTCTTAGATAAAAGTAATATGGATGCCCTGTTGAGGGTTATACTTACTTTTTGTATTCATATATGTCGGAAAGGAGGTTCCATGATTCCCAAATACGAGGCGATAGCTGCAGATATTCGTCGAAGTATCGAGGATGGCGCTCTTAAACCGGGCGACAAGCTTCCCACCGTCGTTGAGTTCTGTGAGCTCTATAGCGTTTCCAAAATCACTGTCAAACGAGCTATCGAGCAAATCACCGAGGAAGGTCTAATTACCAGCCGTCGTGGATCGGGTACCTACGTTAAGGACACGGCGGGGCTTCCCGGCCAGGCGTTTTTCCAGGGCAAAAACGACCGTGCCCAGGGTTTTTCGTATGAGCACCGCGGGGAGAAGGTGACCTCGGTGGTCTATGATTTCTCGATTGTTAATCCACCAGCGGACATCGCAGCCCAGCTGGGAATTGCCGAGGATGACTTTGCCTATCACATCGTGCGCGTGCGTCAGGCCGATGAGAAGCCCATCGTTATCGAGTACACCTACATGCCGCTCGAGCTGATTCCGGGCCTTAAAAAGAAGGACCTGTACGGATCGGTCTACCATTTCATCCGCGAGCAATGCGGGCTGAAAATTTCGAGCTTCCACCGTACCATTCGCGCCGTGGCAGCAACCAAGGAAGAAGCTGAGCGCCTGGACACCAAACCTGGCTCTCCCCTGCTCGAGCTCAAGCAGATTGGCTTTTTGGACAGCAGCGCCGCCTTTGAGTATTCGGTCTCGCGCAACGTTGGCGACCGCTTTGAGTTGCACAACGTAACATTGGCATAGGTTTTTGTAGTCATACAGGCGCTCGTTTTGAACAGTTTTACGCGGCGCCCACGCAGCACAATGGGGGTATGAACATGTCCGATTTGATTAAACTGACGCCGATCTTCCACGAGAAAATCTGGGGCGGCCGTCAACTCGAAACCGTATTTGGCTACGACATTCCCGAGGGTCCCATCGGTGAGTGCTGGGCCATCTCGGCCCATCCCAACGGTGACTGCCAGATTGCGGAGGGCCCGTATGCCGGCCACACGCTTTCATGGCTGTGGGCCGAGCACCGCGAGCTCTTTGGCAATTGCGAGGGCAAGGAGTTCCCGCTGCTCATTAAGATTCTGGATGCCAAGGACGACCTTTCGATCCAGATTCATCCCAACGACGAGTACGCCGCCGAGCACGAGAACGGCAGCCTGGGCAAAACCGAGTGCTGGTATGTACTGGACTGCGAGCCCGGTGCCACGATCATCGTCGGCCAGCGCGCCAAGGACCGCGTCGAGGCCGCACAGATGATCGAGGAAGGCCGTTGGGACGACATGCTCAACGTGTTGCCGATTCACAAGGGCGACTTTTTCCAGATTGATTCCGGTACCGTGCACGCCATCAAGACCGGCACGCTCATTTTGGAGACGCAGCAGTCGAGCGACGTGACGTATCGTCTGTACGACTACGACCGTCCCGGCACTGACGGCAACCTGCGCCCGCTGCACATTGAGCAGAGCCTCGACTGCATCGACTTTGATGCTCAGGCTCCGACCGACGGCACGGTGACCGCGCCCGAGGTGGACGGCGTGACCGAGCTCGAGTCTAACTCCTGCTACACCGTCGATCGCGTGCGTGTCGACGGCAGCAAGACCCTCGACCAGCGCTGGCCCTTCATGTGTCTGTCGGTCATCGACGGCGAAGGCACCGTCTGCGGCGACCCCGTCCACAAGGGAAGCCACCTGCTGGCCCCGAGCACCGTCAGCTCCATCGACCTCGAAGGCAAGATGGAACTGATCATCAGCCACCTGTAGGTCACCGGTCCCCAAGCGCTCGTCGGGACGGGGCGCGGGGGTTTGGTCGCCTGCTCGGACAGTCCTGCTCGCACGGAGAGCACATTAAGTGCTCTCCGGCTCGTGCGGAACTCGCGATCGACCAAACCCCCGCGCCCCGTCCCGACGAGCCTCTGGCTAGTTACGACAATCAAAAAGCAACAAGGGGCTCCCCCGCTCATCAAACGGGAGAGCCCCTCGCCATACATAACGAATCAAGGTGCCTATAGGTAGACCTTTTCGAGAAACGATAATGTATCCTGAAGACGTGCTCTCTCTTTACGATCGGTCTGCCGATTTACATAAGAAGAAAAGTCCGCAAAGAAGTCTCCGGCATCAGCCCTCATTTGCTCTATTAGCTCCAAGCGAGCCGAAGGCGGCAACAAACCCGCAAGTCGAACAATATCCGAGCGATGCTTTCGTCGATCTTTATCGTTGCAATGGCGCCCTTCTTCATAGCTCCTATTGATATCAATGTGTGCACGCATCTTGAGGGGAATGATATGGAGCGCATCGAGCAACGTAATGCCCTCTACGTTCGTTGCGTTGTCGCGAATAAATTCGTAGTAGCCATCGTCGAGAATAATTGCCGAAAGACTTGATACGGCCCCGTCAAAGGAAAGAGGTGCCACTTCGCTCGTTTCATCTTCGAGCACAAAATCAGGATGTCGGGCAAATAGCTCAATTTGGCCGGGATAGTCTAGGACTTGCCTTGATCCTTCGGGCAAACAGAACCGATAGTAAGTGCACCTTCCATCGCCGACCTTTCCAGTCTCATATCCGGCAGCTTTGATAAATGCCCACAATGCAGTGGCGAATTCAACGCCTTTCCCATCAACAATTACGACGACATCCAAGTCTTCAGTAGCTCTAAACGAATCGCCCTCATTGTCAAATAGAACGCTGCAGGCCCCTCCACCAATAAGGACGTAACCGCCTTTACAGCCGCTCATGGCATCGGCAAATCGCTCTATTCCCCTCACTTTTGACATATCGTCCTCCTGAGCTGTTCGACCGCGTCGAGCAGACGATCTTCTTTGTAATCTGCTTTTGCGCAAGCAACGTATAAGGAAAACGGGTCGACACACTGCAAACCAGTCGCGTCAAAACTAATATCGGACGGCGCGTCCACGGGATACGACCAGACCTCAATCACAACTGCCGCCGGTTCGTACCACTGAGCCTCCAGCCATCTGTCGCCCATATGCTCTTTCAAGGCCTCTAGCTGATATTTTTCGAGAGCAATGGTTGGAGCAGAGTCTTCATGGGCAAGGTCGGACATATAGCTAAGGGCAGACACACCGGAAAGCAGCGCATCAACGGCACGTAGCTCTGTTCTCTCGATAACCTTCTTGAGCCGGATTCGCTCTAAAACTGGCGTGCGAAGATAGTCCTCAAACCCATCTAGCAACGTCTCGGTCGACAGCCCGGCGTCACACAATATACGCTTTTTGCCGTCCCGCATAATCAACCCAGGAGCTATAGCGGCGATTTCCGAAAGATAGCCGCTGACGCTTGCCGCGCTTTTGCCACACAGACGCGCTAGGTCGCCGGCGGAGCAGTCAACCCATCGTCCCGCAATGAGATTTAGGACGATTCGTTGAGATTGGGACGAAAGCGGAGCAGCGGGAGAAGCACCCAGCACTTCATCGGAAATAACGGCTCCGATAAACGGCAGGAACGCATTTCGCTCATCTCGGATATATGCGATTCCCTCCGAAGAAAGCGCGCGCATAAAACCTAAATCCATAGCATCCCAGCAAATTGCCACCGGACGAGCATCTAACGTAAGCACTGCATTGACGAGATTTCGCGCCGAAATGACACTGGGCGGTTCTTTAGGTTCCGCAACAATAAAACGGCCCTGCTCAGACATGCCAAGCCGTGCCAAGCGAAGCGAATACCGTTCAAGATACATGCGAGGAATCTGCATCTCAACTGGCTCCGGGTCGATGGCGAGCTCTAAAGAGAAGAGTCTTTTTGGGAGACAATTTAGCAGCATGTCCAATCACCCTTTTCATTTCAGTTACATTTTAGTATCTATCTGAAATTATACTGAATCGTATAAAACGCTCAATCCCTAAAGTCATAAGAAACAATCCAAACGCAATAAAGAGGCTCCCCCGCTCATCAAATGGGAGAGCCCCTACTCACATCTATTTTTCTATCAGCCCACCCGGCTCTCCAGATCAAAAAGCGAACGAGCAAAGCGACGTTCGCAAGCAGCGTTACCCAAGGACCTGGGCGGGCGTATGGGGCAGCATCGATCGCGAGTTCCGCACGCAAAGGAGGCCACTTAATGTGGCCTCCGTCTTGCGCAGGACTGCCCGAGCAGGCGATGTTGCCCCATACGCCCGCCCAGGTCCGCCGGGATTATGACAGCTTAACGATCGGCGCGAAGCCCTTCATCAGCTTTTTGGTCTGGCCGGTCTTTTCGAACTGGACCTCGATCATGTCTCCGGCGACCGAGATCACGGTACCCGTGCCAAAGGTCTTGTGGCTCACGGTATCGCCCGCGGCAAAGTCCTGCGACGCGCTGGCGCGATCAACCTTGCGCTCCACCGTCGGGGACACCTTGGACGAGGGCTTTTTGGCTCGCGGTGTGCCCGAGCCAAAGGTCGAGGCAACACGGCCGGCGTCGGGCGAGACCCCACGATGGCGCTCGGTCCCGTAGCTGCTGCCGCCAAAGAAATCGTCAAAGCTCGATCCACCGCGCGAACCGGAACCGCCGGTCGAGCGCGTATGCGAGCCAAACACCTTGCCGCCATACATATCCGAGCCCATGCCCGAGCCAAAGGTGCCGCGACGGTCGCCGCGCTTCTCCCAGCCCGTTCCCTCAAAACCGGCAGAACCGATACCGCTAAACTCGATATCCTCAAACGGAATCTCGTTGAGGAAGCGCGAGCGCGGGTTGGCAGAGGTCGAGCCGTAGGTGCGACGCGTGGCCGCATAGGTCAAGAACAGGCGCTTACGGGCGCGCGTGATGGCGACGTAGGCCAGGCGACGCTCCTCCTCGAGCTTACCCGGGTCATCGCTGCCGCCAAAGTCGTGCACGTGCGGGAAGATGCCCTCCTCCATGCCGGCCACGAACACCGCCGGGAACTCCAGGCCCTTGGCGGAGTGGATGGTCATCATTGTGATGGCATGCGTCTCGCCGGCCAGGGAATCCAAGTCGGAGCGCAGGGCCAGCCACTCCATGAGTGCCGGCAGCGCCTTACAGGTGAGCGGACCGTAGGTGCGCTCAATCTCGTCGGCATGCACGGCACCCGCCGGCATCTCCGTCGGCGCGGCATACGCGTTGCCCGCGATGGCAGCGGCCAGGGCATCCTGCGGTGAGAGCGCCGGGGCGGCTAGTCTATCGAGCGGATTGGAACCTGCAGCATCGCGCGCGCCGACGAGTGCCTCAAACGAGGATGCCGGGGCGGACGGCCCCGGTTCGGGCGCGGGCGCGCTCACCACGACGGGCTCGGGCTCGGCGCCGGCAGGAACGTCGGCAACACCGGCTGCGCGCAGCTCTTCCAAGCTCTCGAGCGTACCCTCGATGTCCTCGTGCGTCTCCTCAAATTCGGCAGCGACGCCCAGGAATTCCTGGATGTTCTCGGCGCGGCTCTCGGACTCCATGGTGCCCTCGGCGCGAAATGCCTGCAGCAAGCCCGTCTTATCGACAATCATCTCGACGACGTCCTTGAGCTCGCCGTCCATGCGGCGGCCCTCGCGCACCAGCGACACAAAGCTCGACAGGCCGTTGCGCACCTTGGCGCTAAACATGCCGGTCTCGGCGCACGCGATCTCGCAAGCCTGGAAGAACGAGCAGTGGTTGTCGCGCGCCAGCTGCTCGATCTTTTGGATCGAGGTGGAACCGATGCCGCGGCGAGGTGTGTTGATGACGCGCTTGACGCTCATCTCGTCGGCCGGGTTCACGATCATCTTGAGGTAGGCCATGACGTCGCGGATCTCGGCACGGTCGAAGAATCGCGTGCCGCCCACGATCTTGTAGGGCACGCCCGCGCGCAGGAACATATCTTCGAGAATACGCGACTGGGCGTTGGTGCGGTAGAACACGGCGATGTCGTCGTAGCTCGTACCCTTGGCGTGCAGCTTCTCGATCTCGCCGGCAATCCAGCGGCCCTCGTCGCGCTCGTCGCTCGCCTGGAAGGCCTGGATCTTCTCGCCATCGCCCTCGGCCGTAAACAGGCGCTTGTCCTTGCGCTGCGAGTTGTGGCGCACCACGGCGTTGGCGGCGCTCAGGATGTGACCCGTGGAGCGATAGTTCTGCTCCAGCTTGACGGTCTTGCAGTTTTTAAAGTCCTTCTCAAAGTCCAGGATGTTGGTGATGTCGGCGCCGCGCCAGCTATAAATGGACTGGTCATCGTCGCCTACGACCATGAGGTTTTGGTACTTGGCGGCCAGCAGGTTGGCGATTTCGTACTGGACGTGGTTGGTGTCCTGATACTCGTCGACGCTAATGTAGCGGAAGCGCTCTTGGTACTTATCGAGCACCTCGGGGCGGGTGCGCAGCAGCTCAAGCGCGCGCACGAGCAGGTCGTCGAAGTCCATCGCATTGGCGGCGCGCAGGCGGCGCTCCAGCTCCAGGTAGACTTGCGCGGCCTTTTTGTCGTTGGGGCTATCGGCGCTCTTGAGCATGTCCTCGGGGCCGATCATGGCGTTTTTGGCCGAGCTGATCTTGCTGCGGATCATGTTGATGGGGAACTGCTTTTGCTCGATGCCGAGCGCCTGCATAATGTCACGCACCATGCGCTTTGAGTCATCATCATCGTAGATGGTGAACTGACCGGTATAGCCCAGCAAGTCGGCGTCCTCACGCAGCATGCGCACGCACATGGCATGGAAGGTGCACACCCACATGCCGCGGGTGCCGCTGGGAATGAGCGCCGCCAGACGCTCGCGCATCTCGGCCGCGGCCTTGTTGGTAAACGTGATGGCAAGAACCTGCCAAGGCTTAACACCCAGGTCGCCAAGCATATGTGCGATGCGGAAGGTCAAGACGCGGGTCTTGCCCGAGCCGGCGCCGGCGAGCACCAGCAACGGACCCTCGGTGGACAGGACCGCCTCGCGCTGGGCGGGATTAAGGCTGTCAATGTCGACGAGCGGCTTGGCGGGCTTGGGCGCCGGCGCGGGAGCGTCGTAGATGTCGAGCGGGACGAGCTCGGGCTCCGGCGCTGCAGGGGCGGTGTATGCATCGAGCGGCACGGGTTCCGGCGCGGGCGGCACGGGTACCGCGGCGTTCTTTTCCCAGGGCAGGGGCTGGGTCATGGGCGACTCCTCATCTGACGGACGGCGCGCCTGCGGGCAGCGCCATAGTTTGAGCCGTACCAGTATACCGAGCCGCGCGGACACCGACGCAAATCACACCACGACTCCGTGCGCCACCGTCAGACCCGCCCCAGCGGATTTGGCGCAATGGGGTCAGGTTGATCTGCACCATGTTGCTGCAAAGTAACCCGGCCCCAATGCACCAATCAGGGCGTCGCCGATGTCATGGCAGCAGCAGCGAGCGGTGGCCGGGGCGAACAAATTGGCATGAAAAGGGGCGGCATAGACCTTCTGGTCATGCCGCCCCCTTTGAATGACAAGTTGTCGCTCTGGCCGCCGCGCAGCGTCAACCAAGTTACAGGCCGAGCATAGGCTCCAGGACAAAGAAGTACGCGAGCACCACGATGCCCAGGATGATGCGGTAGACGCCGAAGCACTTGAAGTCGTGACGGCGGACGAAGCCCATAAGCCACTTGATGGCGATAAGCGACACCACAAAGGCGACGACGCAGCCCACGCCCAGGATGGCGATCTCGTTGGTGCCGAAGGTACCGCCCTTAATAAAGTACTTGACCAGCTTGAGCGCACTCGCACCAAACATGACGGGAATGGCCAGGAAGAACGTGAACTTAGACGCCACCGAGCGCGTGCAGCCCAGTAGCAGGCCGCCGATGATCGTGGAGCCGGAGCGCGATGTGCCCGGAATCAGCGAAAGCACTTGGAAGCAACCGATACCCAGCGCGGTCTTCCAGCTCAGATCCTCGAGCGTAGTGATGGAGCCAAAGTCCAGGTTATCGTCATCGTCTGCAGCGGCAGCCGCAGCGGGAGTGGCAAAATGCGCACCAGCGGGGCGTCCGCCCGCCACCACGGCACGCGAACCAAACGAACCGGCAAGAGAGGCCTGGTCGCGCTTGTTCGCGCGCCAGTTCTCGATCACGATAAACAGCACGCCGTACACAATGAGCGCCAGCGCCACGACGGGAGCATTGTAGAAATGCTCCTCCATCCAGTCGTTAAGCGGCAGACCGATCGCCGCGGCGGGAATGCAGCCGAGCACAATCTTGCCCCACAGCACCCAGGTGTCGCGACGGCCCTCCTTGCCTTTGCTGGGAGAAAACGGGTTGAGATCGTAGAAGAACAGGACGCAGACGGCCAAAATGGCGCCAAGCTGAATCACGACCAGAAACATATTCCAGAACGTCTCGCTCACGTTCATCTTGACGAACTCGTCCACCAAGATCATGTGACCGGTCGACGAAACAGGCAGCCATTCGGTGATGCCCTCGACCAGGCCCATGAAGGCAGATTTTAGAAGCTCGATGATATCCAAAGGGACCCCCTCGTTAGACACCCGCCGATATTGTTCTGCGGACGGTGCGGGCGATGTCCCATTATCAACCGTTGGCGGCGCGCCTGCGCCTACCCTTACCAAAAAACTCGCCCGTTCACAGAATTGCGAGCGGTCAAACCCAAATCCTTGGGTATAACTGCAACAAGATAAAGTGTCCGGCGGCCACGCATCCGCGCCCGCCCGACGCACGAGCCCCACGCCCGTGCGATAGACCAAGGAGGAAACCATGAACGAGGGCTACACCAAGGTATTTGTTTCACTCGACGGTACTGAGCAGCAGGATTTTGTGCTCGCACGCGCCATCAAGGTCGCCGCGAACAACGGCGCCAAGCTGATTATCGGCCACGTTATCGATTCCACGGCACTCGAGAGCGCCGGTTCCTATCCGGTCGATCTGGTCAACGGCCTAGAGGAGGCATTTAAGAACTCCATCGCCAAGCAGCTCGAAGAGGCCAAGGCCAATCCCGACATTCCCGAGGTCGAGGTCATGATTCGCGCCGGCCGCATTCGCGAGACGCTCAAAGACGAGATGCTCGACGTGGTCAAGCCCGACCTGGTGCTCTGCGGCGCTCGTGGCCTGTCCTCAATTAAGTACGCGCTTCTGGGCTCGATTTCGACGTTCCTGCTGCGCAATACGGACTGCGACATCTTGGTCGTGAAGTAGGTTCCTTCCCGTCGGCGCAAGGCCTGCGGGGTTATCACGCCGACGTCCTCGCCGCTTCGCGGCTGCGGGATGTCGGCTTTGATAACCCCTCCCGGCCTTGCGCCTTCGTCACCGTACTTCAGCGAGTTGGCTGATAAAAGATGGCGTGCCGCCCCATTTGGGGCGGCACGTTTTGTTTGAGGCGGCACGTTTTTGTTTGGGCGGGCGTCTGCCGTGTGCGTTACTCAAAGTATTGGAACTTGTTCGTTGAAAAAGCGAATGTTACGACGAAGCCTTCGCCCGGCTCCGATGCCGCGGTGACGTCGATGCCCATCTTGGAGCACAGACGTGCCACCAGGTAGAGGCCGATGCCCGTTGCGCGCTTGGTGGTGCGACCGTTGTCGCCGGTAAAGCCCTTCTCGAACACGCGCGGCAGGTCTGCCGCACACACGCCGCAGCCGTTGTCCGCGACGGTAAGCTCGATGCGCTCGCTTGCCAGACCCTCGTCCAGCAACGCACCCGAAAACACGATCTTTGCGCCGTCCTCACGCGCATATTTAATGCTGTTCTGAATGAGCTGGCCCAGAATAAACTCGAGCCACTTCTCGTCGGTAAAGACCTCAAAGTCGAGGTTCTCGCACACCGGAGCCACGTGCGCCGCGATGAGCTCACGCGCATTGGCCTTAATCGCGCCCGTCACCAGGGTCTTGAGATCCCAGCGGCGAATCAGGTAGTCGCGCTCCACGACTTCCGAGCGCGCGTAGTACAGCGCTTGATCGATATAGCGCTCCACGCGAGCCAGCTCGCGACCCAGGTCATCCACGCGCGACAGGTCGTCTTCGCTGCTGTCCAGGTTTTCCAAAATCAGATGGGCCGCCGCCAGGGGCAGCTTGGCCTCGTGGACCCAGCTCTCGATATAGTCGCGGTAGTCATCGGTCTGACGCCGGCCTTCGGCAACCTCGTCGCAGGCGGCTTTGCCCACCCGGCGCAAGACCTCGTACTCGAGCTCGCCCTCGGCATAGGCCGGGCATTGCACCATCTCCTGCACCCATGCGGGACTCTCGAGCTCCTCTGCCGCGCGCTCCAACTGACGCAGAAAACGGCGACGGCGAGCGTACTCGATCACGATGCCGAGCATACCAAAGATAAAGGACACGCCAACCGCCACGACCACGATAGAAATGGGTGCGCCGGCGACCGTCAGCACAAAGCAGCTCAGCAGCACGCCGCACGTCCACACGGCGACGGGAAGCAGCGCATCTTTAAAGAACTTGCCAAACGACATAGCCAGCCCCTAGACCGAATAGCCCTGGCCGCGGTGCGTGGTCAAATACCCCTTGATGCCGATTTTTTCGAGCGTGGTGCGCAGACGGTTGATGTTGACGGTGAGCGTATTGTCGTCCACGAAGGCGTCGGAGTCCCACAGGTCCTGCATGATGGCCGAGCGCGAGACAATCTTGCCCGCACGGCTCAGAAGCAGTGAGAGGATACGCAGCTCGTTTTTGGTGAGCTCGGTACTGGTGCCGGTTTGCATGTTGGTGACCATGGAGCGAGCGAGATCGAGCTCCAGGCCCTTGTGAACAAGTGTGCTGCGCTCGCCCGCCGCCGCGGTACGACGCAGCAGTGCGTTGATGCGCGCCACGAGCACGCGCGCGCTGTAGGGCTTGGGAACAAAGTCATCCGCGCCGAGCGTCATGGCCATGACCTCGTCAATCTCGGTCGCGCGCGACGTGAGGACGATGATGGGAACCTCGGATTCGCGGCGAACCTCATGGCAGATATGCTGGCCGTCCTTGACGGGAAGCGTCAGGTCGAGCAGCACCAGGTCGGGCGCGGCGGCGAGAATATCGCGCGAGACATGCTCAAACGATTCGCAGGCCTCGATTTCAAACCCGGCGCGGGCAAGGATGTCGATAAGCTCACGACGAATGGGCTCGTCGTCCTCAACGATATAGATTAGCGCCATGGATTCCGCCCCCCCCCTCTTGGTTATCTTGCCCCATTATGACCGCGGATCCGCAGATACGCGCCTCACGCGGCACCAAAGTGACAGAACTGTTCGCGAGTGGCAGAGGCTTGCCCCTCGCTCGCGACGAGCACGGGAATTAAATGAGTTTTTAATCCCCGTCCCAGAAACATCATTTAGCGGCGGGCACGGAGCTTTTCGTAGCCTTCGGCGAAGAAGGCGACCGTAGCGGCGTCCGCCTCGGCGGCGTCCGTCTCGGCAGCGGGGACCACGCCGTGCTCGTCGCTCACCAGGAACAGCGCGCCCTTAAGCTGCGCGGAAATATCTACGCGCGTGACCGGGATGTTCTTGGTCTGGGCCAACTGCTCGATGAGCGTCGCCGTGCCGCACAGGCACTCGTCCGCTGGCGCCACAAAGGCAAGCTCGCCGTTATCGACGGCGGCGAGCAGCTCGGGCGCCACGCCGGTTTCGTCGGCCTCGGAGCGGGCCTCGGCGGAGCGGGCACGTAGCGCCTTGGCCGACGTATCGGTTAGCGGCTCGTACTCCCCCACCGTCATGGCGGCATTGCCGTTAACGTCGATCACCAGCATGAGCACGCCGTCGCGTGCGGTGTAATCGCCCTCGGCAAGCGACCACTCAACGTGCTGCTTGGCCCAGCTGAGCATGTTATGGGTAAGCGGCTCGCCCTGCACCAGGCGCTCGGACAGTGCGCGAATGTGGCGGTTGAGCATGGGCACCTTTTTATTGGACATGCGCCAACGGCAGACAAGCGCGGGCTTGTCGAGCGTGAATTTCTCGACCGCCTCCTGATTGGCGCAAAAGTCCTCGTACGCACGCTGATCCTCGGCATTGCCAAACAGCTCGGCATCATCAATCTGGGGCATGGTCATACCTTTCGTGTTAGTCATTCCGTCCTCTTATACCAAAAAGACGGCCCTCCAAACGGAGCAGCCGTCTTTTGCGGAGATTATTTTGTCCCAAGGCGGAACTTAGTGGCGGAAGTGGCGAGCGCCCGTAAACACCATAGCAATATTGTGCTCATTGCAGGCCTGGATGCTCTCGTCGTCGCGCTTGGAGCCGCCGGGCTGAATGATGCAGGTCACGCCGTGTGCAGCAAGCACGTCGACATTGTCGCGGAACGGGAAGAACGCGTCGCTTGCACAGGCAAAGCCGCCCTTCTCCACGCCCTCGCGCTCGCAGAAGTCCTCGGCACGCTCGCAGGCAAGCAGCGCAGAGTCAACGCGGTTAGGCTGACCCGGGCCCATGCCAATGCCGGCCTTACCCTTGGAGACCAGGATGGCGTTGGACTTAACGCCCTTGCAGACCTTCCAGGCAAACTCGAGCTCGGCCATCTCGGCGTCGGTGGGCTTGCGGTCGGTGGGGAACGTAAAGGTCGCGGGATCCTCAGTCACATGGTCGACCTCCTGCACCAGCATGCCGCCGTCGATGGAGCGCAGCTCCACCTGGGCGCCGTGGTCCACGCCGCCGGTAGCCAGCACGCGCAGGTTGGGGCGCTTGGCCATGCGCTCGAGTGCCTCGGCAGTGTAGCTCGGGGCGATGATGACCTCGACGAACTGCTTGTTCTGATCGGCAAAGTGCTCAACCAGCTCATAGGGAACCTCGCGGTTGCAGGCGATGATGCCGCCGAAGGCGCTCTTGGGATCGCAGGCGAAGGCGCGGTCGTAGGCGGCCGTGATGTCCTCGGCCACGGCGGAGCCGCAGGGGTTCTGATGCTTGAGGATCACGCAGGCCGGCTCGTCGAACTCGCGGACCAGGTTCCAAGCGGCGTCGGCATCCAGATAGTTGTTGTAGCTGAGCGGCTTGCCCTGGATCTGCTCGGAGCCCACGAGCGGGAACTGCGAGCTCGCGGTATTCTCGCAGCCCTCGGCAAAGCGATAGACCGTGGCCTTCTGCTGCGGGTTCTCGCCATAGCGCAGGTCGTCGACCTTCTCCAGCGAGATCTCGAGCTTGGCAGAGGTGTCCGCCACATCGCTTGCCTGGGCGGCAAGCCAACGGGAGATAGCCGTGTCGTAGGCGGCGGTGGTCTGGTAGACCTTCACCTGCAGGCGGCGACGGGTGGAAAGCGTGGTGCAGCCACCGGTCTCGTGCATCTCGGCCAGGACGGCATCATAGTCGGCCGGGTCGGAGATGACGGTAACGCTCGTGGCGTTCTTGGCGGCAGAGCGCAGCATGGAGGGGCCACCGATGTCGATGTGCTCGATGGCATCCGCGAAGGTGACCTCGGGGTTGGCGACGGTCTTCTCGAACTCGTACAGGTTGACGACGACCAGGTCGATCAGCTTAATGCCGTGCTGTGCCGCCTCCTGCATGTGCTGCTCGGAATCGCGGCGGGCCAGCAGCGCGCCGTGAACCTTGGGGTGCAGGGTCTTAACGCGGCCGTCCATCATCTCGGGATAGCCCGTGAACTCCTCGATGGGGGTTACGGGGACGCCCGCGTCCTCGATGGCACGAGCCGTGCCGCCCGTAGAGATGATCTCGACGCCAAAGTCATCGACCAGCGTCCGTGCGAAATCGACGACGCCCGTCTTATCGGTAACCGAGATCAACGCGCGTGCGATCTTCACATCAGATCCCATGCAGTCCTCCTGTCTGGTACGCCGCCGTGCTCTGTGAGCCGGTGATACGTCGATCTGCAGCGCTCGCGCAGCGGCATTGAAAATACTGATTCAATGTAGCGCATCGAGCGCATCGATGCACCCCGCAACGGGCGCATATGCAGAAAAAGTTTGCGAGCGGAGGGGATGGGCACGGCACCGGGCACGGTGAGTTCATGGAACACAGGGGCACCATAATTAGATGCCAATAGCGTGGTAGAACTGTGCTCGATATGCATCCGCAAAAGAAAGAGGCACCATGGTCTCGCGGGTTCTCTACCGACCGTTTGATACCGAAGACTTCGACGCCATCGCGTTGATTCTGCAGCAGCTTTGGCATAACAATTCGGATAACGATGAGTACAACCGCCTCGAGGCCGCGTGCGACCTCGCCTATTGCCTTTCGTCTTCGACGTTTTCGCAGGTTGCCGTAATCGACGGTCAGGCGCGCGGCATTGCGCTCGCGCGTGCGGGACAGAGCTCCGGCGCCACCGTTAAGGAACATTGGCTGGATACCGAACGCGCACTGCTATCGCAAATGCGCGAGCTGGAGCCCGATGCCTGCGCCGAGTATCTCTCGTTTGTGCGCGCAACCATCCGAACCAACAACCGCCTGCTCGAAAGCAGCCCGTTGCCACACGACAACGAGGTCACGCTGCTTGCCGTAGATCGCAACGTCCATGGCCTGGGCGTTGGCTCGGTGTTGCTCGACGCCGCAGTCTCGTACCTATCCTCGCGCGGGGCGACGAGGGCGCACCTGTACACCGACTCCAACTGCTCGTGGAAGTTCTACGAGCTGCATGGCTTTAAGCGCACGGCCACGCACCGCGCCAACCGCGAAGAGCGCCGTCACGACATGCCGCGCGAAAGCTTCCTCTACGAACTCGACCTAACAGCCTAAACCCGGCAGTTAGGGACGTTCCTTTTGTGCCGGCACCCCGGGACACTCCTTGACAGCAACCGCACCTAGTCGTTGGGGACGTTCTTAAATGATTAGTCGCTGGGGACAGTCTTCGTAGGTAGCGCGTAAAAAGGGGATGGGCTTTCCCCGACGGCTGTCGAGAAAAGCCCATCCCATAATTTACGACCGTTAGAACGTTCCGCCGCCGCCTCCGCCGACGCCGCCACCGCCGCCACCGGAAAAGCCGCCGCCGCTACCGCCGCTCGAGCTATCGGAACTCGAAGCCAGCTCGCGGATGGTCTCGTGATACACATCGTTAAACGAATCGAGCGGAGACTCGTTGCCGTAGTGATGGTAATACCACCAGTAGCAGGGGTAGTTGTCGTAGAAATCGTCGCTGTTGCGCAGGTCCGCAGGCACGGCCTCGGCCAGCTGTCGCAGCACTTCTTTCGAAACGCCCAGGGCAACGCCCATCACCAGCAGTTTGTTCCACAAGATCAGGTCGCTGGGGATGGCCTCCTTCAGGCGCGTAAAGTCCTCGAGCCAATGCTTGAGCGCCTTGCAGCGAGCCGCCACCTCGGCGCCCTCCGGCGTGTAACGGCGGAAGGTGCAGCTCAGGACAAAGCCCACAATCGTGACGGGGATCGAGATCATAGCGGCACCGACGTTGGCGTCCGCAAAGTCGGTATAGAACAGAGAGCCCAAAATGCCAAAGACAATGATGATGCCAAGAACCAGGCCGGCCACCATCGCGATAGTGCCATCCGATGCAATAAGCTCGCGCGCCTCCAGCTTGGCCTTAACTGTGCTCTGATAGTCCTCGAGCTTGTCGCCAACAGATGTGGTGCGCTCGCTAGCGTACTCCTCCAGCTCGCTAAACGTGCGCGAACGGACTCCGTCCTTATCGGGCTTAACGCCGGCGAAGAAGACCTTGAGCACATCGCGATCGATGCCGTCCTTCTTGGCAGCCTTCCAGGCCTCGTCGGTCACTGTGATGCGATACGTCTGCTCCTCTTTTTCGCGACGGAGCAGACCCTTCTTCTTGGTCTCGGTCGCTTCTTCCAGCTTGATCACGCGGTCGTCGGTCAGCTTCATCAGTGTGGCGATATATGCCTGATCGGGCACGTCGTTCCAGCTCATAAGAGCTGCAAGCACCGCGGGATGATCGGCGGAGGGCACATCGCGGAAGTACTCGTCCTGGAAGAGCGGCTTGGACTTGGGCCTGCGCAGCTTGAGCATCACGATTACACCGGTATAGGCAACCGCCACAACAACACACATCACGGCAATCGCGCCGGCAACCGCACGCGCGTGCTCACGGCGGGCGTTAGCTTCGTCGGCCCATTCCTTCTCTTCGCTCAGGATCGTTGACATGCGCTCTTCGCCCGAGGCGGCAAGCTGCGGCACCCAGTCGCTGGGGAAGGCGATGCGTGCCTCGGCGAATTCGCCCTGATGCACGCAGGGAATGGTATAGGTGACCATGGGCTCGTCCTCATCGAGCGACACGTCGCCCGCCAGCGGACCGTGGCCCCATGCGCGGAAGTTATCGCCTTTGACGGCCGCCGTCCCGGCAGCGGCATTTGCGAAGCGCACTTCCATCTCGACATCGTCGGAATCCGCAGACCAGCCGTCGCCCACGAACTTCCAGTAGAGCTCGGCGGTATCGGCCCAGTTCATAACCGCACCGGTCATGGTGTAGCTCACGTAATAGATCGCGCTGTCGCCGCTCTCGTGGGGGCTGAACACCTTAATCCTTACGCCGTCACCGGCCTGCTCGACCGTGTAGACGCCAGAATCGCCCTTGTTCGCGCTATCGACTTTGTTAAACGCGGTGTCCTCTTCCTCGACACTCAGCACGTCAACGTCCGCCGTGCCGCCCTGCTGGTTGGTGCCCGTATTGATCTCCCAAAACACGCCGTTGATGTCGTCGTCGAAATCAAACTGGCGTCCCTCGACAACGGTCAGCGATCCATCGGCCTCGACCGTGGCACTGATGTAGGTTTGGGTCATGGAGTAGCCGTCGGCGTGCGCGGCGGCAGGCAGCAGCAACAACGCAAGCGCAACGAGCGCGCAGACGGAAGCGAATCGCGCAAACAGGCGGCGCTGCCGACAGGTTTTGGCAACGGGGGCGTTCATAGGCACATCCTTTGTCTGTGATACCAGCAACGCCATTGTCCCACGTTTACGGGCGCACATGACGAACATCTAGGCCAGCGGAGTATCAAACGGGACGAAAGTCACGCCCGCGGCCGGCACCTGGGGACGTTCCTTATCTGCCGGCAATCTGGGACACTCCTTGGCATAGCCCGCTCCGGCAATAGATACCACTTCATAGCTCCGTCACAGGTGTAGCGGCTTTGTGTTGCCGCATGCGCACTGATTGAGTCCGCGAGCAAGGGGGCATAAAGCAGTTGAGCGAACACGGTTTGCCCCTTTGCCGTTCGCTTGAGGATCATGTCCCCCTTTTCCGCGGAAACCCCGGCAGTTGCGAAGAGCTGCCGGGGTTTCTGTCGTTTGAGGGGTTGGGCTGGCGGGTGGCGATCGAGCTGTCGAGCCGGTGCCTCCCCCACCTCCCGCGCTATACTCGTCCGCATGGATATCAACGCACGCAACATAGCAACACACGCCGCGGACGCACCGGCAACGGCAGAGCCCACCCCCGTCGTGGGACGCTTCGCCCCGTCGCCCTCGGGCCGCATGCACCTGGGCAACGTGTTCAGCTGTCTGTGCTCGTGGCTTTCGGCCCGCAGCCAGGGCGGCGGCATCGTGTTGCGCATCGAGGACCTGGACGATCGCTGTAAGCGCCCGGAACTTGCCGCCCAACTGATTGACGACCTGGCCTGGCTAGGGCTTGAGTGGGACGAAGGCCCCTACTACCAGCATGATCGCCTAGACCTGTACGAGCGTGCTCTGCATCAACTGCAAGACGCCGGCCTCACCTATCCCTGCTTTTGCACGCGCGCCGAACTCCATGCCGCGAGCGCACCGCACGCGAGCGACGGCACGCCCATCTACCGCGGCGCCTGCCGAGGCCTTTCTGCCGAAGAGGTTGCCCGCCGCAGCATCCTGCGCGCTCCGGCCACGCGCCTGCGCGTGCCCGTCGTCGACGACCTCGCAGACGACGTGATCGAATTCGTGGACCGCACGTACGGAGCCCAATGCGAGGCACTCGCCACCGAGTGCGGAGACTTTTTGGTGCGCCGCAGCGACGGCGTGTTTGCCTATCAGCTGGCCGTGGTGGTCGACGACGCTGCCATGGGCGTCACCGAGGTTGTGCGCGGATGCGACCTGCTGGGCTCCACGCCGCGCCAAATCTACCTGCAGCATCTGCTGGGACTTCCAACGCCGCACTACGCACACATTCCGCTGCTCATGTCGCCGGATGGCCGCCGCCTTTCCAAGCGAGACCGCGATTTGGACCTGGGCGAACTACGCGCACGCTTTGGCACGCCCGAGACGCTGCTGGGATGGCTCGCCGGGCAAACGGGCATCGCGCCGGACGCCACACCGCGCTCTGCCGAGCAGCTGGTCGAGCACTTTAGCTGGGATGTTATCCGTACGCATCGGGAGAACATCACTGTAACGGTCGAGTAGCCAGCCACCCCGCCTCTACGCAACATCCCAGGGCTGGAGTTCGTCACCCAAGCGAACGATGCAGTCATAGAGCACGGTGTGGCGCTCGGCCGGGTTGGCATCCCGATGAAAATGCCCGTAGTACCAGCGCTTATAATCCAAGCGGTCTTCCAGCTCATCGAAAAATGCAGTAAGACGATCAACGCCGGGGCAATTCCAGCCGGGTGCCGGATAGAGCGTGGGCGAAAGCATGCGCGTAGAGCAGGTGTGGGTGATCACGTAGTCGACCTTCCAGCCCACGCTGTCGAGCTTTGCCCGCGCCTCCTCAAAGTTGCGCTCGTCCGGCAGCTCCTGTGGCCACCAGCTGGAATACGGTATGCGGTATTCCTTGTCCACGCTCGTGGCACCGCCCATAGTAAAGATCGTTGAGTCATCGAGCTCAAAAACCTCGCCGCGCGTCAGGCGTCGGATGGGAGAGGTATCCGATAGGCGCTGCGTCAGCCCACCGTGCCACAACTCCATGGGGCGCTCCGCCCAATGATCGAAACGCTCGTGGTTGCCGTCGACGAACAGCGCGGTATAGGGACGCGATTCCAGCCAGGCGATGTCGGCGCACTCCTCGGCAGAGAAATCCCACGGAAAGCCAAAGTCGCCCGCGACGATGAGATAGTCGTCGCTCGTCAGGCTATCCCCAAGGTCCCAATCGCGCAGCTTTTGCATGTCGAGGCCGCCGTGAATATCGCCCGTCACATAGACCGTCATCGGATCACCACTTCCCTCTTATAACTTTCGAGATCGTGCTCGACCTGCTCGTCGCCCGTGGCATTGACCCACCACGGCCATTTAACGCAACACATCGGCTCGTCTACCTGCGCAAACCAAGCTTTGAGCTCCTCCAAGCTCACCGGGGCGTAGCTGTTGGCGTCCACGCCCACGTCATAGCGCAGCAGTCCCTGCCTGCGGTTGAACTCGTTGTATGCGCCGCCGCAACTGTGGATATGCCCGTGCAAATGCCAGCTGCCGTGCGACATGCCCTGCCAGTCGACCATGGGATAGTGGCTCAGCACGATTTTTTGGCAGTTGATCTTGAGCGCGCAAATGGGCGGCTCGACGATAAAAGCATCCGCTACCGCAGGCTGCGTCCAGTCTTTGTCGTGGTTGCCGGGCAGCAGATGGACGCGCTTGCAGGCAATGCTTTTGCGCAGCTCGTAGGCGTCTTGGACCGTCATCTTAAAGCTAAAGTCACCCAAGATGTAGAGCTCGTCATCCGCAGCAACCTTGCTGTTAATGTTGGCGACCATGGCATCGTTCATCTGCGCAACAGTCGACCAAGGCCTATCGCTAAGCCGTAGCATGTTCTCGTGTCCAAAGTGAGTATCGCCGGTAAACCAGATCACGGGGACCTCCTGTTGCTGCGGGGTATCCATCCCTTAGGGCTTACCCCTCGTTCTTCCATCCAAACGGGTCGAGCACCCAAAAAATCAGATCGAGTACGCCGCCGGTCATCATGGCGCCGGCAAGGGCCATGCAAACGTGCAGAGAACTGGCACTTCGGAGCACGTCGAATGGCCCCAGAACAGCCAGCAGCGCGACCGCTGCGCCGGCAAGGCACAACGCGAGGCACGGCCCCGCGTCCTTGACGCACTTCTTTGCGAGATGCTTGGTGTTATCGCTCATTGGTATCGAACTCCTTAGAGGATCGTTGTTTGGGTACATGCCGCCGCGGCAGAGCAGGGCGGCAGGGTAAGTGTCCCATGCCGTGCGGACACGTTTTTAAACCCATGTATCCGCAGGGACCCATGTCCTTGCAGAACACCCCCGAAGAATCGTCTAAGCCGCTGGCGGGCAACATACTGAACAGGGGGTCTTTCCTCGTTTGAGCGCGGTCGCCAGTGGCACGCTTGTTCTAATGGCATTTTGAGGAAGGTTTTTGCATCCCCCAGAACGGTGATAAATCTTGCCGTTCTTGATGACGATCACCTTGGTTTTTGAAGCAGCCACGCTGCGGGACTTGATGGGCGCATCCGCCTTTTGACGAGCCGGTGCCGTTTTCCGAGGCCAGCCTCTCGGAAAATCAGAATCGCAGAATCGATTGATGTAGCTGTCGAAACATCCATCGAACAGCAGCCCCGTTGCCAAGCCCGCCATGAACCCACAGGCAATCGCGGCCTCTCCTCTAATTTGCATATGTCCCTCCTTAATTAATCTTGAAGATAAAAGCGGCGCGGGAAGCAAAGCACACAGCCCCTCCGGTAACGAAAAGAAAAGGCCC